>NZ_JBPQTP010000120.1:0-20126 GCF_051386395.1 Micromonospora sp. URMC 106 | reverse complement strand
GAGGAGGGCAGCGGGGTGACGGGGTGCCAGTCCAGCGGGGTGGACAGGACCATCGTGCTGGACGGCTGGCCGTACGGGGCGAGCCGGTCGATGACGGCCTCGAACTCCCCGATCGACCCGGCCGCCACCTTCAGCATGCTGCACGCGTCGCCCGTGATGCGGTGGATCTCCAGGATCTCCGGCCAGCCCGCCACGTCGGGGTCGTGCAGGATGCACCGCGACCCGTAGCAGGACATCCGGATCAGCGCGACCACCGTGCGGCCGGCCCGGGTCAGGTCGACGTGGGCGTGGTAGCCGGTGATGATCCCGGCCTCCTCCAGCCGGCGCACCCGCTCGGCGACGGCCGGCGGCGACAGGTGCACCCGCCGGGACAGCTCGCTGAAGGAGAGGCGCGCGTCGGCCTGCAGTTCCCGCAGCAGCGCCCAGTCCATGTCGTCCATGAGGCGACCTTACTTTCTGGAAGCCGAATCGCGCTCGCACCTTTCGCGCCGCAGGTCGGGCGGTGGTAGAGCCGTTGATCCGGCATTCCATCAGCCCGTTCCGCCGCGGGATCATGTCGGTCACCCGGCTCGGCCGACGGCCGCGCACCCGAGTGAGCAGAGGAGGACCGGTGGAGCAGACGGACCTGCGGGCGCCCACCCGGGCGGCGGTGCGCCCGGTCACCCCGCGGCAGCGGGCCGCCCGGGCGGCCCGCAACGGCGGCGAGCCGACCCTGGAGTTCGCCGAGCGGGTGCCGTACGACGCGTACGTGCAGGCCAGCACGCTGCACCGGTTGCAGCGGCCGCTGAGCGACGACCCCGGCGAGATGTCCTTCCTGATGGTCAGCCAGATCATGGAGCTGTACTTCGGGCTGACCTGCCACGAGCTGCGCGAGACCCAGCGGCTGCTGCGCGCCGACCGGGTGTGGGACGCGCTGGCCCCGCTGCGGCGCGCCGCGCTGCACCTGGAGGCGCTGAACGCCGCCTGGAAGGGGCTGCGCTGGATGACCCCGGCCGACTTCAACCGGTTCCGCAACCTGCTGGGCGAGGGCTCCGGCTTCCAGTCGGCGATGTACCGGCACCTGGAGTTCCTGCTGGGGCTCCGCGACGAGACGCTGATCCGGCCCTTCCGCCGCCAGGCCGACGTGTACGCCGAGCTGCGGGCGACCCTGGCCGCGCCGAGCCTCTGGGACGACGTGCTCGCGCTGCTCGCCCGGCACGGCCACCACCTCCCGGCCGACCTGCTCGACCGGGACGTCGCCGTCGAGCACGAGCCACACGCAGCGGTCGAGGCGGCCTGGGTGCGGATCTACGCCGGCGCCGGGCCGGACAACCACCTCCGGCTGCTCGGCGAGGCGCTGACCGAGGTCGCCGAGCAGTTCGGCGACTGGCGGCAGCACCACGTCAAGGCCGTGCAGCGCACAATGGGCGCCAAGGTCGGCAGCGGCGGCTCCGCCGGACTGGCGTGGTTGCAGCGCAGCATGGCCCGGGTGGTCTTCCCCGAGCTGTGGTCGGCCCGGACCGCGATGTGACCGGAGAGCGAGACACCCCGATGAACACCCCCGCACCGCAGTCGTGGCGGTCGGCCGACGGCGAGGCCGAGGCCCGCCGCCGCGACGACGCCGACCCCGGGCACCGCCACCTGTTCCACGTGCCGCCGGCCGACGGCGGTCGCTACCCCGAGGCCGCGTACCTGGCCGGCAACTCCCTCGGCCTGCAACCGCGGGCCACCCGCGGCGAACTCCTCGCCGACCTGGACGCGTGGAGCCGGCTCGGCGTCGAGGGCCACCTGGAGGCGGAGCGCCCCTGGCTGCCGTACCACGAGCTGCTGACGGCGCCCGCCGCGCGACTGGTCGGCGCCGCCCCGGCGGAGGTCGTGGTGATGAACTCCCTGACGGTCAACCTGCACCTGCTGATGGTCAGCTTCTACCGGCCGGCCGGGGCGCGGACCCGGATCGTCATCGAGGACAGCGCCTTCCCCTCGGACAGCTACGCCGTGCGCAGCCAGGCCCGCTTCCACGGCCTCGACCCGGACGCCACCGTCGTCCGGCTGCGCCCGCGCGACGGCGAGGACACCCTGCGCACCGAGGACGTGACCGACTACCTGGCCGCCGAGGGCGACCGGGTGGCGCTGGTGCTGCTCGGCGGGGTCAACTACCTCACCGGCGAGCTGATGGACATCCCGACGATCACGGCCGCCGGCCGCGCGGCGGGGACCGTGGTCGGCTGGGACCTGGCGCACGCCGCCGGCAACGTCCCGCTGGCCCTGCACGACTGGGACGTCGACTTCGCCGCCTGGTGCTCCTACAAGTACCTCAACTCCGGGCCGGGCGCCCTGGCCGGGGTGTTCGTGCACGAGCGGCACCTCGGCAACCCCGACCTGCCCCGCTTCGAGGGCTGGTGGAGCACCGACGCGGCGACCCGGTTCGAGATGACCCCGGTCTCCCGGCCGCCGGCCACCGTGGAGGCCTGGCAGGTCTCCAACCCGCCGATCTTCGCGATGGGCCCGGTGCGGACGTCGCTGGAGCTCTTCGACTCCGTCGGCATGCCGGCGCTGCGCGAGCGCAGCCTCCGCCTCACCGGCTACCTGGCGGGGCTGCTCGACGAGGTGACCGCGGAGCGCCCGCTGACCGTGGTCACCCCGCGCGACCCCGCGCGGCGGGGCTGCCAGCTCTCGGTGCGCATCGGCACGGGCAGCGCCGCCGGGCTGGCCAAGCGACTGCGGCACGAGCACGGCGTGATCGCCGACGCCCGGGAGCCGGACATCGTCCGGTTCGCCCCGGTGCCGCTCTACTCCACGTACCTCGACTGCTGGCGGGTCGCCGACGCGCTGGCCGCCACCGTGGAGGTGACCTCATGACCGCGGAGCGCGACGAGGTCGCGGTGGTCGGCGCCGGCCTGGCCGGCTGCCTGCTGGCCTGCTTCCTGGCCCGCCGCGGCTACCGGGTGGCGCTCTACGAGCGGCGGCCCGACCCGCGTACCGGCACCGTCGAGCGGGGACGCTCGATCAACCTGGCGCTCTCCGAGCGGGGCCTGGACGCGCTGCGCCGTATCGGCCTCGACGGGCAGGTGCTGGCGGACGCGCTGCCGATGCGCGGCCGGATGATCCACCCCGTCGCCGGCGAGCCGCAGTTCCAGTCGTACAGCGCCTCCGGCGACCGGGCGATCAACTCGATCAGCCGGGGCGCGTTGAACAACGCCCTGCTGGACGCGGCCGCGGCCCTGCCCGGGGTGCGGATCGCCTTCGACCACCGGCTGGTCGGCCTCGACCCGGCCACCGGCGAGATGACCTTCGAGACCCCGACGGGCAAGGTCGCGGCCACCGCGTCGGTCGTCCTCGGCGCCGACGGCGCCGGCTCGGCGGTGCGCGGGCAGCTGCTGGCGTACGGGCTGCTGACCGAGAGCCTGGACTTCCTCGACTACGGCTACAAGGAGCTGACGATCCCGCCGCTGGGCGGGGACTTCGCCCTCGACCCGGACGCGCTGCACATCTGGCCGCGCGGCACCTCGATGATGATCGCGCTGCCGAACCCGGACCGCTCCTTCACCTGCACCCTCTTCTGGCCCACCCACGGCACCGCCAGCTTCGCCTCGTTGGGCAGCCCGGCGGCGATCGAGCGGCACTTCGCCGAGCACTACCCGGACCTGCCGCCGCTCGCCCCGAACCTGGTGGACGACTACCAGCACAACCCGGTGGGCGTGCTCGGCACCGTCCGCTGCACCCCGTGGCAGGCGTACGGACGGGTCGGCCTGCTCGGCGACGCCGCGCACGCCATCGTCCCGTTCTACGGCCAGGGCGCGAACTGCGCCTTCGAGGACGTGGTCGAGCTGGACCGCTGCCTGGACGAGTGCGCCGACGACTGGTCGGCGGCGCTGCCGCTGTTCCAGGAGCGCCGGCAGGCCAACGCCGAGGCGATCGCCCAGATGGCGCTGGCCAACTTCGTGGAGATGCGCGACAAGGTGGCCTCGCCGCTGTTCCAGGCCGGCCGGAAGGTCGAGCACGCGCTGGAACGGGCGCTGCCGGGCCGGTACGTTTCCCGGTACGAGCTGGTGTCCTTCTCGACCACCCCGTACGCCGAGGTGGTGCGGCGCGTCCGCCGACAGCACCGGCTGCTCGGCGCGGTGGCCGCCGGCGCGGCGGTGCTGCTGGCCGGCGCGGTCGGCGTGGCGATCAACCGAGGGAGGCGTCGATGACCGTCACCTGGGATCCCCGGCTGATGGCCGGGCGGGCGCCCGACGGCCCGGGCCTGCTGCGCAACTTCGTCGGCGGCGAGTTCGTCGAGGGCGGGCGGCGGTTCACCAAGCGCAGCCCGGTCACCGGCGAGCCGGTGTTCGAGGTCGCGGAGGCCGACCGGGCGTGCGTGGACGACGCGGTCGCCGCCGCGCGGGCGGCGCTGCGCGGGCCGTGGGGCGGGATGGGGGAACGGGAGCGCGCCGAGGTGCTCCGCCGGGTCGCCGACGAGCTGGAGCGCCGCTTCGACGACCTGGTCACCGCCGAGGTCGCCGACACCGGCAAGGCCATCTCGCAGGCCCGCACCCTGGACATCCCGCGCGGGGCGGCGAACTTCCGCGCCTTCGCCGAGATCGTGGCGACCGCGCCGACCGAGTCCTTCACCACGGTCACCCCGACCGGCGGCCGGGCGCTGAACTACGCGGTCCGCAAGCCGGTCGGCGTGGTCGCGGTGATCGTGCCGTGGAACCTGCCGCTGCTGCTGCTCACCTGGAAGGTCGCCCCGGCCCTGGCCTGCGGCAACACGGTGGTGGTGAAGCCCAGCGAGGAGACCCCGGCCTCGGCGACCCTGCTCGCCGAGGTGATGGCCGCCGCCGGGGTGCCGGACGGGGTGTTCAACCTCGTGCACGGCTTCGGCCCGGACTCGGCGGGGGAGTTCCTCACCCGCCACCCGGGGGTCGACGCGATCACCTTCACCGGCGAGTCGGCCACCGGCAGCGCCATCATGCGGGCCGCCGCCGACGGCGTGAAGGCCGTCTCCTTCGAGCTGGGCGGCAAGAACGCCGGGCTGGTCTTCGCCGACGCCGACCTCGACGCGGCGGTGGCCGGTTCGGTGCGCTCCAGCTTCACCAACGGCGGGCAGGTCTGCCTCTGCACCGAGCGGATCTACGTGCAGCGCCCGGTGTTCGAGGAGTTCACCGCCCGGCTCGCGAAGCGGGCCGGCGAGCTGCCGTACGGCTGGCCGGCCGACGAGGCCACGGTGAACATGCCGCTGATCTCGCACCAGCACCGCGCCAAGGTGCTCGGCCACTACGACCTGGCCCGCGCGGAGGGCGCCGAGGTGCTCGCCGGGGGCGGCGCGCCGGCCTTCGGCGACGCCCGCGACGGCGGCGCGTACGTGCAGCCGACGGTGCTGACCGGGCTGGGCCCGGACGCCCGCACCAACACCGAGGAGATCTTCGGCCCGGTGGTGCACGTCGCCCCGTTCGACACCGAGGACGAGGCGTACGCGCTGGCCAACGGCACCGAGTACGGCCTGGCGGCGACGGTGTGGACGCGCGACGTCGGGCGGGCGCACCGCGCCGGCGCCCGGCTCGACGCCGGCATCGTCTGGGTCAACACCTGGTTCCTGCGCGACCTGCGCACTCCCTTCGGCGGGGTGAAGGCGTCGGGGATCGGCCGCGAGGGCGGCGTGCACTCGCTCGACTTCTACTCCGAACTCACCAACGTCTGTGTGGACCTGTCATGAGCGAGCGCAGCGAGCGAATCCTCGGGCGCAGTGTCGTGGAGCCTCGTGGCGGCTCCGAACGGAGCGAGGAGCCGGCATGAGCGTCGATTACGATGCCGCGGCCAGGGAACTGGTCGACGCGCGGGAGCACGGCAAGCCCTGCCCGCCGCTGCGCGGCCGGCTGCTGCCCGAGGGGGATGTCACCTCGGCGTACGTCGTCCAGCAGCTCCAGGTGCGACAGTGGTTGCAGCGGGGCTACCGCCGGGTGGGCGCGAAGATCGGGCTGACGTCGCGGGCCGTGCAGGAGAGCCTCGGCGTCTACCAGCCCGACTTCGGGGTGCTGACCGACGCGATGGCGGTGCCCGACGGCGCCGAGGTGGCGCTCGACCGGCTGCTCCAGCCCCGGGTGGAGGCGGAGGTCGCCTTCGTGCTCGGCGCGGACCTGCCCGACGAGCGGATCACCACCGCGGACCTGATCCGGGCGGTCGACCACCTGCTGCCGGCGATCGAGATAGTCGACTCGCGGATCGCCGGCTGGGACATCTCCATCGTGGACACCGTCGCCGACAACGCCTCCAGCGGCCTGTTCGTGCTCGGCACCACGCCGCGCCGGCTCGCCGACATAAACCTGCGGCTGTGCGGGATGGTGCTGGAGCACGCCGGGGAGCCGGTGTCGGTGGGGGCGGGCGCGGCCTGCCTGGACAACCCGCTGCACGCGCTGGAGTGGCTGGCGCGGACGATGGCCCGCTCCGGCGACCCGCTGCGCGCGGGTGACGTGGTGCTCTCCGGGGCACTCGGCCCGATGGTGCCGGTGACCCCGGGCGCGGCGTACGAGGCGCGGATCTCCGGCCTCGGCTCGGTCCGGACGTGTTTCTCCCAGGAGGCGTCATGAGTGTCGGGGTGGCGGTGATCGGGTCGGGCAACATCGGCACCGATCTGATGATCAAGGTGCTCCGGCTCTCGGAGTCGCTGCGGATGGTGGCGATGGCCGGCATCGACCCGGAGTCCGACGGCCTCGCCCGGGCCCGGCGCCTCGGCGTGGCGACCACCGCCGAGGGTGTCGACGGGCTGGTGGCGATGCCCGAGTTCGCCGACGTCGAGCTGGTCTTCGACGCCACCTCGGCCGGCGCGCACCGGCACAACGACGCGGTGCTACGCGCGCACGGCCGCACGGTGGTGGACCTGACCCCCGCCGCGATCGGCCCGTACGTGGTGCCGCCGGTCAACCTCGACGAGCACCTGCACGAGCGCAACGTCAACATGGTGACCTGCGGCGGGCAGGCCACCGTGCCGATCGTCGCCGCCGTCGGCCGGGTGACCCCGGTGGCGTACGGCGAGATCGTCGCCTCGATCGCCTCGAAGTCGGCGGGGCCGGGCACCCGGGCGAACATCGACGAGTTCACCGAGACCACCGCCCGGGCGATCGAGGTGGTCGGCGGCGCCGAGCGCGGCAAGGCGATCATCGTGCTCAACCCGGCCGACCCGCCGCTGCTGATGCGCGACACCGTCTACTGCCTCTGCCCGGACGACGACGCCGACCGGGCCGCGATCGCCGCCTCGGTCGCCGACATGGTGGCGGCCGTGCAGGAGTACGTCCCCGGCTACCGGCTCAAGCAGACCGTGCAGTTCGACTGGATCGACACGTACGTGCCGACGCTGGGCCGGAACCTCACCGGGTTGCAGGTCTCGGTCTTCCTGGAGGTCTCCGGCGCGGGGCACTACCTGCCGGCGTACGCCGGGAACCTGGACATCATGACCTCGGCCGCGCTGCGCACCGCGGAGCGGCTGGTGGCGCGGCGGGCGTCGGCCCGCGGCGTCGGCGCGTCGGCCGGCGACGCCGCGGAGGTGACCGCATGACCGACCTGTACATCCAGGACGTGACGCTGCGCGACGGCATGCACGCCATCGCCCACCGCTACACCGTCGACCAGGTGCGCACCATCGCCGCCGCCCTGGACGCGGCCGGGGTGGCCGCCATCGAGGTGGCGCACGGCGACGGGCTCGCCGGCTCCAGCGTCAACTACGGCCACGGCGCGGCCAGCGACGCCGAGTGGATCTCGGCGGCGGCCGAGGTGATGACGCACGCGAAGCTGACCACGCTGCTGCTGCCCGGGATCGGCACCATCGCCGACCTGAGGGCGGCGAAGGCGCTCGGGGTGACCAGCGTGCGGATCGCCACCCACTGCACCGAGGCGGACATCTCGGCCCAGCACATCTCGTGGGCCCGGGAGAACGGCATGGACGTCTCCGGCTTCCTGATGATGTCGCACATGAACGACCCGGCCGGGCTGGCCGCCCAGGCCAAGCTGATGGAGTCGTACGGCGCGCACTGCGTCTACGTCACCGACTCCGGGGGCCGGTTGCTGATGTCCGACGTGGCCGAGCGGGTCGACGCGTACCGGCAGGTGCTGGGGCCGGAGACGCAGATCGGCATCCACGCCCACCACAACCTCTCGCTCGGGGTGGCCAACAGCGTGGTCGCGGTCGAGCACGGCCGCATCCTCGGCGACGGGCCGGTCGGCTCGCCGCCCGGCCGGACGGTGCGGGTGGACGCCTCGCTGGCCGGCCAGGGCGCCGGGGCCGGCAACGCGCCGCTGGAGGTCTTCGTCGCGGTCGCCGAGCTGCACGGCTGGAAGCACGGCTGCGACGTCTTCGCGCTGATGGACGCCGCCGACGACATCGTCCGCCCGCTGCAGGACCGCCCGGTCCAGGTCGACCGGGAGACGCTCTCGCTCGGGTACGCCGGGGTCTACTCCAGCTTCCTGCGGCACGCCGAGCGCGCCTCGGCCAGGTACGGCGTGGACGTCCGCTCGATCCTGGTCGAGCTGGGCCGGCGCCGGATGGTCGGCGGGCAGGAGGACATGATCGTGGACGTGGCGCTGGACCTCGCCGGCAAGGGGGAATCGTGATCGGCCCGGACACGGCGGGGATCGCCGAGCGGCTGGGCGTGGCGGCCGACACGGCCACCGCGATCCCGCAACTGGCCGCCGAGACCGGCCTGGACGTCGACGCCGCGTACGCGGTGCAGACCGCGCTGCTGCAACGCCGGCTCGACCGGGGAGAACGGCTGGTCGGGCTGAAGATGGGCCTGACCAGCAGGGCGAAGATGGCCCAGGTCGGCGTGGACGAGGTGATCTGGGGCCGGCTCACCGACGCGATGCGGGTGCCCGACGGCGGCGCCGTCGACGTCGGCGACCACATCCACCCCCGGGTCGAGCCGGAGGTGGCGTTCCTGCTGGACCGGCTCCCCGAGCCCGGCGAGCCGGTCGGCGACTTCACCGACGCGGTCCGGGCGGTCGCCCCGGCCATCGAGCTGATCGACTCCCGGTACGCGGACTTCGCCTTCTCGCTGCCCGACGTGATCGCCGACAACACCTCGGCCGCCGCGTTCGTGGTCGGGCCGTGGCGCCCGGTGCCGGACGGGCTGGACAACCTGGGCGTGCTGCTGGAGGTCGACGGGCGGGTGGCGCAGGTCGGCTCGACCGCCGCCATCCTGGGCGACCCGCGCCGGGCGCTCGACGAGGGCATCCGGCTGGCCGGGCGGCACGGGGTGCGGCTGCGCTCCGGCTGGGTCTTCCTGGCCGGCGCGGCGACCGCCGCCGTGCCGCTGCGTCCGGGGGCGCACGTCCGGGCCGTCGTCGAGAAGCTCGGCACCGCTTCGCTGCGGGCGTCGTCGTGATCGGGGGTGGGGGTTCCGCTCGGGCGTGGCTGCCAGGTGGTGGGTCATGACCGGCGAGGCGCGCGTCGTGGCGGGGAAGGCCGTGCCGCGCGGGGCGTTTCCGCACGTCAAGGTCGCCGGCGGGTTCGTCTTCGTCTCCGGCACGTCGTCCCGGCGGCCGGACAACACCTTCGCCGGTGTGGAGGTCGACGAGTTCGGCACCACGAACCTCGACATCCGGGCGCAGACCCGCGCGGTGATCGAGAACGTGCGGGACCTGCTGCGCTCGGTCGGCGCCGACCTGTCCGACCTGGTGCAGGTCACCAGCTACCTGGTCAACATGAACGACTTCGGTGGCTACAACGAGGTCTGGGCGGAGTTCTTCGACGCGACCGGACCGACCCGCACGACGGTGGCGGTGCACCAGTTGCCCCACCCGCATCTGTTGATCGAGATCCAGGCCGTGGCCGTGCTCCCGCAAGGAGGTCAGTCGTCGTGAGTGAGATCGCCGAGCCGTTCAGCTTTCCTGGGTGGATCGCGGAGAACCAGCACCTGCTGAAGCCGCCGGTCGGCAACAAGGAGATGTTCCCGGGCGGGGACGACTTCATCGTGATGGTGGTGGGTGGGCCCAACCAGCGCACCGACTTCCACGTCGACCCGTACGAGGAGTTCTTCTACCAGGTCAAGGGCAACATGCACATCAACCTGATGCTCCCGGAAGGGCCGCGTACGGTGCACGTGCGCGAGGGCCAGATGTGGATGCTGCCGCGCAACACCCCGCACTCGCCGCAGCGGCCCGAGCCGGGCTCGATCGGCGTGGTCGTGGAGCGGGTCCGCGAGGAGGGCACGCTGGAGAAGTTCCAGTGGTACTGCGCCGAGTGCGGGCACAAGGTGCACGAGGTCGAGTTGCAGGTCCGCGACATCGCCGCCGACCTGCCCCCGGTCTTCCAGGCGTTCTACGCCGACGAGGCCGCCCGCACCTGCGCGAACTGCGGCGCGCTGCACCCGGGCAAGGGCTGATGACGGTTCCTGCCGAGGGCCTGCCGGCGCGGCTCCCGGTGGTCGACGTGCACACGCACGTCGTACCGAAGGGATGGCCGGACCTCGCCGCGGCGTGCGGCGGGTCCGGCTGGCCCTGGCTGCGGGTCGACTCCGAGCGCGCGGCCATGATCATGGTGGGGGAGACGGAGTTCCGGCCAATCGGCGCGGAGTGCTGGGACGCCCCGACGCGGCTCGGCGACATGGCCGCGGACGGCGTCGACGTCCAGGTGGTCTCGCCGACCCCGGTCTTCTTCGGTTACGACCGCCCGGCCGCGCAGGCCGCGAAGGTCGCCCGGATCTTCAACGACCTCACCCTGGAGGTCACCGCCGCGGGCGGCGACCGGCTGGTGCCGTTCTGCCAGGTGCCGTTGCAGGACCCGGACGCGGCCTGCGCGGAGCTGGACCGCTGCCTTGCCGCCGGGCACGCCGGGGTGGAGATCGGCAACCACGTCGGCGACCGCGACCTGGACGACGCGGGGATCGTGCAGTTCCTGACGCACTGCGCCGAGGTCGGCGCCCCGGTCTTCGTGCACCCCTGGGACATGCCCGGCGGCCCCCGGCTGGACCGGTGGATGGCCCGCTGGCTCGCCGGGATGCCCGCCGAGACGCACCTGTCGGTGCTGGCGCTGATCCTCGGCGGCGTCTTCGACAGGGTGCCCGACACGCTGCGGATCTGCTTCGCCCACGGCGGCGGCAGCTTCCCGTTCTGGCTGGGCCGTGCCGACAACGCCTGGCACCGCCGCGGCGACCTGGTACGCGGATCCTCCACCGCCCCACCCAGCTCCTACGTCGACCGGTTCTGCGTCGACTCGGTGGTGTTCTCCCCGGCGGCGCTGCGGTTGCTGGTCGACACGATGGGGTTCGACCGGGTGCTGCTCGGCAGCGACTACCCGTACCCGCTGGGGGAGCGGCCGGTCGGCCGGGTGGTGCACGAGGCGGACTTCCTCACCGGGGAACAGCGCGCCCTGCTGCTCGGCGGCAACGCGCTGCGCTTCCTCGGCCGGTAGCGGTGGGTCGCCGTCCGGGTGGGTGGTCGGCCGGCCGTGTCGTCCGGCGAGCGGCGGCCCGACCAGGCAGTATGACGGGATGGCCGAGCCGCACGACCTGACCGCGCTGGAGCAGGCCGCCGCGATCGCCCGCGGCGAGCTGTCCAGCGTCGAGCTGGTCGAGCACCACCTCACCCGGGTCGACGCGCTCGGCGACACGGTCGGCGCGTTCGTCACGGTCACCCCGGAGCGGGCCCGCGCGGCGGCCCGCGCCGCCGACGCCGTCCCCGCCGGGGAGCGCGGTCCGCTGCACGGCGTGCCGACCGCGATCAAGGACCTCACCCTCACCGCCGGGGTGCGCACCACCTTCGGCTCGGCCGCCTTCGCCGACTTCGTGCCGCCGGTCGACGCCGACGTGGTGCGGTTCATGGCGGAGGCCGGGCTCGTCAGCCTGGGCAAGACCACCACCTCCGAGCTGGGCTGCTCGCTCTACTCGGAGGGGCTGGTCGCCCCGCCGGCCCGCAACCCGTGGGACCTGGCGTACACCGCCGGGGGTTCCAGCGGCGGGGCGGCGGCGGCCGTCGCGGCCGGGCTGGTGCCGGTCGCCCAGGGCTCCGACGGCGGTGGTTCGCTGCGCATCCCCGCGTCGCTGTGCGGCCTGGTCGGCTACAAGCCCAGCCGGGGTCTGGTCTCCGGCGGTCCGGTCGGCTTCGGCGGCTACGGCCTGCCGACCAACGGGCCGGTCGGGCGGACGGTCGCCGACGTGGCGGCCCTGCTCGGCGTGCTGACCCGGCCGGTGCCCGGCGAGCCCTACCTGGCGCCCGCCCCGCCCGAAGGCGGCTGGCTCGCGTCGGCCCGGGCGGCCGAGCCCGGTCGGCTGCGCGTGGGCCGGTTCACCGCCCCGATGCTCGCCGACGAGCCGGTCCACCCCGACTGCGTCGCCGCCGTGGACCGGGCCGCCGCGCTGCTCACCGCCGCCGGCCACGAGGTGGTCGAGGTCCCCGCGCCGCTCGGGCCCGCGGTGTGGCCGCTGTTCGAGATCGTCTGGTACGTGCTGGCGCTCGCACCCGTGCCGCCCGGGCGGGAGAGCGCGTTGCTGCCGCTGACCCGCCTCCTGCGGGCCCGGGGCGCGGAGATCTCCGCCGGCACCCTCACCGCCACGCTCGGCGAGCTCCAGGCACAGGTGCGCCTCGGGGTCCGCCGGACCGCCGGCTGTGACCTGCTGCTCTGCCCGGCCCTCGCCGCGCCCCAGGCCCCGGTGGGCTGGTTCACCGAGGGCGGCGACCCGGTCGAGGACTTCGAGCGGCAACGCCGGTTCTCGCCGTACTGCGCGGTCTTCAACGTCACGGGCGATCCGTCCGTCTCGCTGCCGGTGGGCGTCACCGCCGAAGGGCTGCCCGTCGGGGTGCTGCTGACCGGCCGGTACGGCGACGACGCGAGGTTGCTCGCCACCGCTGCGCAACTGGAGCGCGGCAGTGGCGGGTGGGATCGCCACCCCGCAATCTGGCGGGCCGTCGGCTCCGCTAACGTGAATGGCAGCGGAGTCGGGCGGTCGACGCCATGATCGTCCACCCGACCCGGTCGATCGAGGTCTCTTCTTCCGCCTGGGGGCGTTGGGATTGTCTGTAACCGAGACGTTGCTGGTCTTCGTCGGCATCCCGGCGGCCGCGGTGCTGGTGATCGCCGGCCTGGCGTACGCCGGTAGCCGTGGTGGTGGCGGTGGCGGCGCCAAGCGCTACCGGCCGGGCCGGCCCTTCGACTTCACTCCGGTCTGGTTCCTGGGCCGGCCGGAGCAGCTGGCCGACTCGGCCGGCACCGCGCTGGCGGCGGGCGCGCAGGCGCCGGCGCTGACCAGCCACAAGCTTGAGCGGGCCGGCATCGAGCCGCCGGCCGGTGGAACCGGAGGCGCAAGTGACCGTTGGTGAGAAGCAGGCCGCGGCGGGCAACCCGCCCGAGGTGCTGGACGGGCCGTTCTCGACCCGCCAGCTGCTGCGCATCGACGAGGCCCTGCGCCTGGCCGACCAGGGCACCGGGCTGGTCTTCTCGGTGTTCGTCGGCGGCCTCGACGAGCCGATCCGGGAGCACGCCGAGCGGCTGCACCGCCAGCTCGCCGAGCCGGACCGGTCGGTGCTGATCGCGGTGTCGCCCAACCAGCGCCAGCTGGAGATCGTGACCGGCCGGCACGCCCGCAAGCGCATCCCGGACACGTACGCCCGGCTCGCCGCGCTGTCCATGGTGGCGGCCTTCGGCGGCGGCGACCTCGCCGGCGGCATCATCAACGGCCTCGACCAGCTCGCCAGCCACGCCGGCAAGGGCTGAGCGCCCGCACCTCGCAGCGAAGCCCGGTCCGCTCACAGCGGACCGGGCTTCGTCGTGTGCGCGGATGCCGCGCAAAGATCCTGGTGGGAAGCAACCCCTCCGGGGGCCGTTTCCCACCAGGATCTCCCAGCGGTACGTCCGCTCAGGCGCTCTGGGCGTCCTTGGCGCGGGCCTTGAGGGCACGGACGACGCCGTCGCGGCCCTCGGCGACCAGCCGGCGCAGCGGGGCCGGGTGGCGGTCGCCCGCCAGCCACGCGTCGGTCGCCGCCACGGTGTCGTCCTCCACCAGGTACGCCGGGTACGCCAGCTGCGCGAACTCCTGCGCCGGCTCGCTGTCGCGGTTGGCCCAGACCGTGGCCACCTCGGCGAAGTACCTCTCCCGGTACGGCGTGACCAGCTCCAGCTGCGCCGGGTGGGCGAGACCCTGCAGCAGCGCCCGGTTGCGCCAGTTCGGCAGCGCCTCCGGGCCGGTCAGCTCGGCCCAGACCGCGGCCTTGTTCTCCGCCGTCGGCACCAGCGCGCGGGCGTACGCGGCCTCCCGCTCACCGCTGGCCGTCCGGTCCGTGGCCAGCTCGGCGTCGATCTCGGCGGGGCCGGCAGCGCCGTTGGCGACCAGCGCGTCCAGCACCGTCCAGCGCAGCTCGGTGTCGACGGTCAGCCCGGCGGGGACGCCGGTGCCGGCCAGCCAGCCGCGCAGGGCGGCCAGGTCCTCGGCGGAGCGGGCCGCCGAGGCGTACGCCCGGGCCCAGGCGAGCTGGAAGCCGCTGCCCGGCTCCGCGGCGGCCAGCGCGGTGCGGGCGGTACGCGCCAGCTCCGCCCAGCCGGTCGGCGCCCAGGCCGGGTCGGCGTAGTAGGTGAGCGTGGTGGTGGCCTGCCGCAGCGTCGCGGTGACCAGGTTGATGTCGGTCTCGGCGGGCAGCCCGGCCAGCACCAGCGCCACGTAGTCGCGGGCGGCCAGCTCGGCGTCCCGGGTCATGTCCCACGCGGCCGTCCAGCAGAGCGCGCGGGCCAGCGACGACTCGAGCCCGGCGATGTGCTGCACGACGGTGGCCATCGACCGCTCGTCCAGCCGCAGCTTGGTGTAGGTGAGGTCGTCGTCGTTGAGCAGCAGCACGTCGGCGGCGCGCACGCCGCGCAGCTCGGCCAGCTCCGTCCGGTCGCCGGTCACGTCCGCCTCGAGCCGCTGGCGCCGGACCAGCCGGCCGTCGGCCAGGTCGTAGAGGCCGACCCCGATGCGGTGCGTGCGCAGCGTCGGGTGCCCGGCCGGCGCCTCCTGGCGCACCACGACGTTCTCGTAGGTGCCGTCGGCGCCGATCGTCACCTCCGGCCGCAGCGTGTTGACCTGCGCGGTCTCCAGCCACTGGGCGGCGAACTTGCGCAGCTCCCGGCCGGAGGCGGTCTCCAGCTCGGAGAGCAGGTCGTCGAAGGTGGCGTTGCCCCACGCGTGCTTGCCGAAGTACGCCCGCAGCCCGGCCAGGAACGGCTCCTCGCCCACGTACGCGACCAGCTGCTTGAGCACGCTGGCGCCCTTGGCGTAGGTGATGCCGTCGAAGTTGACCTCGACGGCCTCCAGGTCCGGCATCTCGCAGTACACCGGGTGGGTGGAGGAGAGCTGGTCCTGCCGGTAGCCCCAGTTCTTGCGGATGGACAGGAAGGTCGTCCACGCCTCGCGGAACCGGGTGGCGTGGGTGTTGCACCAGTGGCTGGCCCACTCGGCGAACGACTCGTTCAGCCACAGGTCGTTCCACCAGCGCATGGTGACCAGGTCGCCGAACCACATGTGGGCCAGCTCGTGCAGGATCGTGTTGGCGCGCTGCTCGTACTCGAAGTCGGTGACCTGCGAGCGGAAGATGTAGTGCGCCTCGGCGTGCGTGACGCAGCCGAAGTTCTCCATCGCGCCGGCGTTGAAGTCGGGCACCCAGAGCTGGTCGTACTTGGGCAGCGGGTAGCGCACGCCGAACTGCTCGTGGAAGAAGTCGAAGCCCTGCTTGGTGATCAGGAAGAGGTCGTCCGAGTCCATGTACTGCGCCATCGAGGCCCGGCAGTACGCGCCCAGGTCGATGCCGTCGTGGCTGTCCCGCACCTCGTGGTACGGGCCGGCGCAGAGGGCGGTGATGTAGGTGCTCATCCGCACGGAGGTGGCGAAGTGCACCGTCTTCAGGCCCTCGCCCGCCGCCTCCTCGCGCTCCACCGGCATGTTCGAGACCACCTTCCAGTGGTCCGGAACGGTGGCGTGCCAGGTGTAGACGCTCTTCAGGTCGGGCTGGTCGAAGCAGGCGAAGACACGCTGGGCGTCGGCCGTCTCGAACTGGCTGTAGAGGTAGGTCTCGCCGTCGACCGGGTCGACGGTGCGGTGCAGGCCCTGTCCGCTGTTCGAGTACGCGAAGTCCGCGTCGACCACCAGCGTGTTCTCGCCCGCCAGCCCGGAGAGCGTCAGGCCCTTCTCCGCCGACCAGCCGCTCAGGTCGACCGGGGCGCCGTTCAGCGTGGCGGACCGCACCGAGTCGGCGGCCACCTCGATGAAGGTGCTCGCCCCCGGCTCGCTGCACCGGAACCGGACCTCGGTAATCGATCGGAAGGTGCGACCCTCGGCCGCCTGGACGGCGGTCGAGAGGTCCAGACTGATGTCGTACCCGGTCACGTCGAGCAGGCGGGCCCGCTCGGTGGCCTCGACCTGCGTCAGGTTGCGCACTCCCGGCACTGTTCGTCTCCATCCCGTCTCGCCGTACGCCTCGTTGGCGCCCGTCACCGACCGCTCGTGACGGCCGGATTCGAGTCTTCCATGCACGAACACCCCGCGGTGGGCGAGGTCACGCTCTCATTCCGCTGTCGGTCGATGCCCGCCGGGGTGAAGATCGCAGGATGGCGCCGGGAGGCCGGCGCCCTGGTCGTGAAGGGACCCACCGTGAGCGAGCGTGTCGCCGTAGACATGTGGTTCGACCCCATCTGCCCGTGGGCGTGGATCACCTCCCGCTGGCTGCTGGAGGTGGAGCAGGTCCGGGAGGTGGACATCCGCTTCCACGTGATGAGCCTGTCGGTGCTCAACGAGGGGCGGGAGCTGCCCGAGCAGTACCAGGAGCTGATGCGCACGGGCTGGGGCCCGGTGCGGGTCTGCATCGCGGTGGAGCAGCGGTACGGCCAGGAGGCCGTCCGCAAGCTCTACACCGCGCTGGGCACCCGGATCCACCTCGGGCAGGAGAAGCTCTCGCCGGAACTGTTCGCGGCCGCGCTGACCGACGCCGGACTCGACCCCGCGCTGGCGGACGCCGCCGACAGCGCCGGCTACGACGAGGCGTTGCGGGCCAGCCACGAGGCCGGCATGCGCCCGGTCGGCACCGACGTCGGCACCCCCGTGATCCACGCGCCCGGCCCGGACGGCGGCACGGTGGCCTTCTTCGGCCCGGTGATCACCCCGGCCCCGAAGGGCGAGGCTGCCGGTCGGCTGTGGGACGGCGTCCTGCTGGTCGCCGGCACCCCGGGCTTCTACGAGCTCAAGCGCTCCCGCGAGCTGGGCCCCATCTTCGACTGACCCCGACGGCGCGGGTGCCGGGTCCGGCCCCGGCACCCGCGCCGGTCGGCGCGCCGACGCCGTCGGCCCGGCCCGTCGGTTCGGCCCCGGCCGGCGGGCCCGGCGTGCGCCGCCCAGGGGTTACGGCCTCCCCGCCGGCCCCGGCGTCACCGGGGGACCGGCGGGCTCGTTCTCTTCGGTGTCCGCCGCAGCGACCCGCAGGGCCGCACCCTCGCAGCTCGTGGAGGCAATCCCGATGGCCAAGCACCGTGCGTCCGGTGACGATCCGCTGACCGGGGAGGAGGTGACCGAGAGCCCGGATGCGGCGTACTGGTCGGTCGACGACTCCCGTTGGCCGGCCGTCCGTCCCGACCTGCCCGCGCACATGGTGGACCTGCTCGCCCCGCCGATCGTGGTCGGCGTCGCCCGGGTGCCGGCCACCTCCCGGCTCACCCCGCCCGCCGAGCACCGCCGGAACGCGCCGGCCGAGCACCGGCTCGCCCCGGCGGCCGAGCACCGGCGCAACGCGTCGATCGAGCACCGGCCGGCGTCGGCGGCCGGGCCGCGGGCCATCGTGCCCGCCGGGCCGGGCGGGACGGGCCGCCGGACGGCTCCCGCCTCGGGCGGGCGGCACCGCCTGCCGGCGAAGTAGCCGCCCCGATCCGACGCCCGCCCGGCCGCCCTTTCATCTGGTGGACGCCGTGCGGGTCCGCGGGTGCCGGGACTTCCGTCGCCGGTAGCGTGAGCGCACATGACGGTCGTGCATCCGATCGCCCGGGCCTGGATCACCACTGGCGGCACCGGCGCGCAGAACTACGACGAGTTCGCGGACGACGCGGAGATCACTGCGATCATCGAGGCGAACCCGCACAGTGCCCTCGGCATCGAGATGCCGCACCGGGCCCCGGAAAGCCTGGGCAAGTCCTTCCTCGACGCCCTGCCGGACGCGGTGGCCCGCCTCGCCGAGGCCAAGGCCGACGGCAGCTACACCCCCGCCGAGCAGGTCGTGGTCCTCTACCGGATCAGCGCGCCGGGGGAGGAGACGGCGTACGGGCTCTGGGCCATGACCGACACCGACCAGATCTCCACCCGGGCCGACGAGCCCGGTCTGGTCATCCGCAACGAGGACGTGTTCATCGCCAAGGTGCGGGAGCGGGTGACCCTGGCCGAGGCGCTGGGCCACCTGCTCTCGCCCGTACTCCTGCTCCAGACCGGGCGCGGCGACGAGCTGCACGCCGCGCTCGCGGCGGCGACCGACGCGGCCGGGGCGCCCGCGGCGACCGACACCGACCAGGCCGGTCGCACCCATGCCATCTGGCTGCTCGGCCCCGGCCCGCAGCAGGACGAGCTGACCGCCCTCGCGGGCGGCGGCGAGCTGGTCGTGGCCGACGGCAACCACCGCAGCCTCGCCGCGCAGACCGGCGGGCTGCCGCGCTTCCTGTCGGTGATCACCACGCCGGCGTCGGTGGCGATCCAGCCCTACAACCGCCTCGTCAGCGAGCTGACCACCACCGCCGACGAACTGCTCGACCGGCTCCGCGCCGCCGGCGCCGAGATCACCGACCTCGACGGCCCGGTCGAGGTCCCGGCAGCCGGCGGCACCGTCCACCTCCGGCTGCCCGGCGGGGGCTACGCGGTCACCCTGCCGCACGTCGGCGGCGGCCGGCTGGAGAACCTGGACCACGCGCTGGTCGAGCGGCTGCTGCTGCGCGACGCCCTCGGGCTCGACCCGGGCGACAAGCGGATCACCTACGTCGGCGGCGACTACCCGGCGAGCTGGCTGACCGGTGAGGTCGACGCGGGCCGGGCCGAGCTGGCCGTCCTGATCGCCCCGGTGACGGTGGACGACTTCGTGGCCGTGAACCTGGCGCGGGAGAAGATGCCGCGCAAGAGCACCTGGTTCACCCCGAAGGCCCGCGGCGGCCTGGTGGTCGCCGAGCTGTCCCGCTGAGTTGTGACGAATCCGCCCCGGGGCGCCGCCCGCGCGGCGTCCCGGGCGCGGGCCCTGCAAGACTGCGCGGTATGCGCGTCTACCTGGGATCCGACCACGCCGGTTTCGAGTTGAAGGTGCACCTGGTCAACCACCTGACCAAGGAGGGGTACGACGTCGTCGACGTCGGCCCGCACGCCTACGACCCGGACGACGACTACCCGGCCTTCTGCCTGCACACCGGTGACCGGGTGGTGGCGGACGCCGGCAGCCTCGGGGTGGTCATCGGCGGCTCCGGCAACGGCGAGCAGATCGCCGCGAACAAGGTGGCCGGCGTCCGGGCGGCCCTCGCCTGGAGCATCGACACCGCCCAGCTCGCCCGCGAGCACAACGACGCGAACGTCGTCGCGGTGGGCGCCCGCCAGCACACCCTGGACGAGGCGACCGCCATCGTCGAGGCGTTCCTGACCACCCCGTTCTCGGGCAACGAGCGGCACGCCCGCCGGATCGGCCAGATGGCCGACTACGAGCGCACCCGCCAGCTCCCCGACCTGCCCTGACGCCCTCCGCGCCCACGCCGGGCAGGCCGCCCTGCCCGGCGCGCGGCGCGGATCGTGGCGGGGTGGACGGCCCGCGGGGACCACACCGCGGCCCGCGGTGGCAGCCGGGCGGCGACGTCAGCGGCGGGGCAGGTCCTCGCGGGGGGTCCAGTTCCGGCGGATGACCACCACGCGTTCCTCGGCCGCGGCCAGGTCCTCGTCGGTCGGTCGGGCGGCGTCGCGGGCCCGCATCGCGGCCGTCACGCTCACCTGGGACGAGCCGGAGCCCACCAGGCCGCGCAGGCCGCGCTCGCCCTCGTCGCCCGGGCCGCCCCGGCGAGCGCGCGGGGGATCGGCGCCGTCGTGCACGCCGGCGGTGGCCGCCTGCGGCCCGTCGGTCGCGCCCGGGTCGCCGCCCGAGTGCCGTAGCCGGCGTCGCCGTCGCTCCACGTCCCCCATCAGCCGACCGTACCGCCCGTGGCCCACCCC
>NZ_JBPQTP010000119.1:0-20202 GCF_051386395.1 Micromonospora sp. URMC 106 | reverse complement strand
AGCACCCTGTTGAGTTCTCAAAGAACAACCACACACCGCCCGGAAACCCCACACCGTGGAGCCCCCGACCCGGGGCAATTCGTCCACCATCCCCGACGCATTCCCGCGCCGAGCACTTTTACCACGTTACCCGGTGATTTCCGCCGTGTCAAACCGCTCTGTCGCGACCCACACCACGTCAACCCAATTTCCGGGCACCCCGATCGACACCGACTTCCATCGGCACCAACCGAAGATTTCCAGCAGGCCGACCGCTCCACGGTAGCCCGTGAGCCGCCCGGTTCCCCGCCGGCGATGAACCATACCCGGCCGGCTCCGCCTCGCCAAATCCGCCTCACGGCGAATCCGGGGCACCGCCCGGTCCCAGGTCCGAAGGGTGTAACCCCACGAACCGGAAGCTCATTCCCGCGCCCCGGCCTCCACGACTTTCGCCCTGTTTCGTCCGTTCCGCGCTGGCAGAGAGAAAGTTACGCCCCCGGCGGATCGATCGTCAAATCCGCCGGGGGCGTCCCGCGTCACACGGGCGTACGACTAGCCGCGCAGCTCCGCCCCGGCGAACGACCGCTTGCCGCGGCGCAGCACCAGGTACCGGCCGTGCAGCAGGTCGTCGGCACTCACCCTGGCGTCGGTCTCGGTGACCCGGGTGTTGTTCACGTAGGCGCCGCCCTCGGCGATCACCCGACGGGCCTCCTTGAGGCTCGGGACCAGCCCGGAGTCGCGCAGCAGCGTGGCGACGTCGGGCAGCTCGTCGAGGTGGACGAGGCCGGCCTCGGTCAGCGCGGCGCGCAGGGTCGCCGGCGCGAGCTCCGCCAGCGAGCCCCGGCCGAAGAGCGCCTGGCTGGCGGCGACCACCTGCGCCATCTCCCGCTCGCCGTGCACGAGGGTGGTCAGCTCCTCGGCCAGCGCCCGCTGCGCCGCCCGGGCCGCCGGCCGCTCCGCCGTCTCCTTCTCCAGCGCCTCCAGCTCCTCCCGCGAGCGGAAGCTGAAGTAGCGCAGGTAGCGGCTCACGTCCCGGTCGTCGACGTTCACCCAGAACTGGTAGAACGCGTACGGGCTGGTCATCTCGGGGTCGAGCCAGATCGCGCCGCCCTCGGTCTTGCCGAACTTCGTCCCGTCCGACTTGGTGACCAGCGGGGTGGTGAACGCCTGCACCGGGCCGGCACCGCGACGGCGGACGTAGTCCACGCCGGCGGTGATGTTGCCCCACTGGTCGGAGCCGCCGAACTGGAGCTGACAGCCGTGCCGGCGGTGCAGCTCGAAGAAGTCGTTCGCCTGGAGCAGCTGGTAGCTGAACTCGGTGAAGCTGATCCCGCTCTCCAGCCGCGCCTTGACGACCTCCCGGGCCAGCATCTTGTTCACCGGGAAGTGCTTGCCGACGTCGCGGAGGAACTCGACCACCGACATCTCGCCGGTCCAGTCGAGGTTGTTGACCAGTTGCGCGGCGTTCTCCCCCTCGTACGACACGAAGGGGGCGAGCTGGTCGCGGATCCGGGCCACCCAGCCGGCGACCACCTCGGGCGGGTTGAGGGTGCGCTCGGCGCTCTCCTTCGGGTCGCCGATCTGGCCGGTGGCGCCGCCGACGAGCAGCAGCGGCCGGTGCCCGGCGAGCTGGAGCCGACGGGCCGTGGCGACCTGCATCAGGTGGCCGACGTGCAGGCTCGGCGCGGTCGGGTCGAACCCCACATAGAAGGCGGCGGCACCGCCGTCGAGCAGCGTACGCAGCTCGTCGAGGCCGGTGGAGTCCTGGATCAGGCCACGCCACCGCAGGTCGTCGGTCAGGGAGTCCCGCCCGGGCGGCGGGAGGCTGCTGTCGGTCACGGTCACCCATTCTCCCCCACGAGGGGGCGCGGACCGTACCGGGTTTGCCGAGCGGACGCGGCGTAGGCTGGCGACGCCATGATCGGAAGGGGAACGCCGTGGACATGCCGGATGTGACGGGCGGCTTCGTCGCCCTGCTCGGCCTCACGTTCGACGAGGTCAGCGGGGACCGCGTGGTGATCCGCTGGAAGGTCCGCCCCGAGCTGCACCAACCGTTCGGGATCCAGCACGGCGGCGTGTACTGCTCGGTGGTCGAGACTGCCGCCAGCGTCGGCGGGTCGCTGTGGCTGGGCGACCGGGGGCAGGTCGTCGGCGTGTCGAACCAGACGGACTTCCTGCGCGCGGTCCGCGAGGGCGAGCTGACCGCCGTGGGCACCCCCGTGCACCGGGGGCGCAGCCAGCAGCTCTGGCAGGTGGAGATCACCGACGCCGACGCCCGGCTCGTGGCCCGCGGTCAGGTGCGGCTGCAGAACCTCTCCCCCGCCTGACCCGCGCCCCCGCCGGGGACGCTCAGCCGCGGGCCTGGCCCAGCACCGGCTCGTCGGCGTCGTCGGGCGCCGGCTCGGCCGGTCGGCGCAGCCGGACGCCCGTGATCGCGCGGTGGTCGATCCCGGCCACCTCCAGCTCCCAGCCGTCCACGGTGACGCTCTCCCCCGCGACGGTGGGGATGTGCCCGAGGCAGGTGAGCACCAGGCCCGCGATGGTGGTGTAGTCGCCGCCGGGGCGGCCCGGCAGGTCTACGCCGATGTCGCCGAGGTCGTGCACCGGGAAGGTGCCGGGAAGCAGCATGGCGCCGTCCGGCTCGGTGCGCACGGCGCGGACGTCCCGGTCGGTCTCGTCGTAGATCTCCCCGACGATCTCCTCCAGGATGTCCTCCAGGGTCACGATTCCGTCGACCGCGCCCCGCTCGTCGACCACCAGGGCGATGTGCTGGCGCTCGGCCTTGAACTGCCGCAGCGCGTCCACCACCGACAGCGAGTCCGGCAGCAGCATCGGCGGGCGGGCGCACTCGTCGACCGGGCGGTCGTCGCGGACGCCGACCAGGTCCCGCAGGTGGATCACCCCGACCGCGTCGTCCAGCCCGCCGCCGTGCCGGACCACGGGCGCCCGGGAGTGGCCGGTGGCGGCCAGCAGCAGCCGCGCGGCCTCCGCGGTGGTCCCGCTGTCGAGCGTGAAGACCTGCAACCGGGGTACGAGCACCGCCTTCAACTGCCGGTCGGCGATCTCCACCGCCCCGGCGATGATCGTCCGCTGCTCCTTGGTGAAGCCGTGGTTGCCGGAGACGATGTCCCGCAGCTCGTCGGGCCCGATCTCGTCGGGTTCGTGCCTCGGGTTGAGCCCGACCAGGCGTACGACCAGGTCGCTGGTGGCGCCGAGGGCCCAGACGGCCGGGCGGGTGAGGGAGGCCAGCAGGTCCAGCGGGCGGGCCACCAGCAGCGCCCACCGCTCGGCGGCCTGCATGGCGATCCGCTTGGGGGCCAGCTCACCGAAGACCAGGGTGACGAAGGTCAGCGCGAGGGTGACCACCACGATCGCGACGGTCTCGGCGGCGCCGCCCAGCGCGGAGAGCAGCGGCACCAGGGGTTTGGCCAGCGACACCGCCGCCGCGGCGGAGGCCAGGAAACCGGCGAGGGTGATGCCGATCTGGATGGTGGCGAGGAACCGGTTCGGGTCCTTGGCGAGCCGGGCCAGCACCCGGCCGGCCCGGCTGGTGCGTTCCAGCCGCTGGATCTGGCTGTCCCGCAGCGAGACCAGCGCCATCTCGCTGCCCGCGAAGACCGCGTTGAGGATGACCAGGACACCGACCAGGGCCAGTTGGCTCCAGATGCTCTGCACGCCCGGCTCTCCTCACGCGGACCGGTGCCCCTCGGCACGATCGGCACCGCCGGCCGAAGGCCCGGCCGGCGTAGGCCGTCTTGTGCCCACCGGACCGACCGGCGAATCCTCGGCCGGCCCGGGAAGTGCTCAGGCTCGCTCGACGACCGGCGGGTTCGGCAGGTCGAGCACGTACGAGCGGCCCTCGGGGCGGAAGCCGAGCCGGTGGTAGTAGGGGGCGACCATGCCGGGCGGGGTGACGACCCGACGGAACCCCCGGTCGGTGAAGAGGCGGCTGCGCCGGTAGACGAACTCGCCGGGGGTGAAGTCCCGGAACCGGCGGGTGACGTAGTCGAGGTCGACCTGCGCCACGCCCCCGGGTTCGGCGTGCGACAGCACCACGCCGACCACCTCGTCGGCCCGCAGGACCAGGAAGGCGGAACGCTCGGCGGAGGTGCCGGGCGGCCAGCGGAACCCGGGGTTGAACCGGGCGATGTCGGCGGCGTGCACGCGCAGCGTGTGGGTCAGGAACTGGTCGTCGACGCCGACCTCCACCACCTGGTAGGTCGCCTCGTCGTGCCGGGTGGCGAGCATGGTGCGCAGGTACCAGACGTTGATCACGGCCAGCACGACGTTCAGCCCCACCATCGGCCAGACCTGCACCGCGGCGTTGTAGCCGATCAGGATCAGACAACCGAGCAGGTTCAGGGCGCGCAGCCGCAGGATGCGCGTCTGCAGCAGCGACCAGACCAGCAGCGCCGAGCCGGTCCAGCCGATCAGTTCCAGCCAGTTCACCCCGCGAGAGTAGTGGCCGCCCTGGTCATGCCGCCCGGCGGGCGGCGGCTCGCGGGCGGCTCACCGGTCCGTGAGCTCCAGCACCCACTCCTCCACCTCGGCGCCACGGCCGTTGGCGTACCCCTTGTCCTCACCGGTGACGACGAAGCCGCACTTGCGCAGCACGGCGAGCGAGGCGCGGTTGTCCTTGGCGGCGCGGGCGTGCACGGGCCGCTGCGGCAGCTCGCGCAGCAGGGCGGTGAGCGCGGCCGTGGCGTATCCCCGGCCCCAGCGTCGCGGGTCGATCCAGTAGCTGACCTCGGTCTTCTCGTCGACGGGGAAGGCGACCACGCGGCCGACCACCTCGTCGCCGACGACCGCCGTGCGGGCGACGATCCGCTCGTCGGCGCGCACCCGGCGCCAGTGCGCGTCGAACCGCGCCCGGTCGGCCGGGTCCTCCGGGCCGAAGGCGGCCATCCAGTTGGCCTCGACGTCCTGCTCGTGGCTGAAGAAGTGGGGCAGGTCGTCGTCGCGCACGGGGCGCAGGCGCAGGTTGGTGGTCACGGGCCCGAGGATAGGGCCGGGCGGTGACATCGCGGACGACGCGTCACGCCCGATCCGCCGCGTCTGCCGGGTCCGGCGCACCACCGGCCGCCCCTCGCGGTGATCGGGAGCATTCGGGCCCGCGGGAGCAGGCGTCGCGCGGACAATGAGCGGATGACACGAGCGGTGCGGGGCGCGCGGGCGGTCGGGACGCCCGTCGGCGTGGCGGCGGGCGCGCGGGCGGCGGGCGCGGCGTCGCTCGGAGCGCTGGCCGTGGGCGCGCTGGCCGTCGGGGCTGTCGCCGTCGGGGCGCTGGCGATCGGGCGGCTGGCGGTCCGCCGGGCGGTCGTGCGGGAGTTGCGCATCGGCCGGCTGGAGATCGACGAACTGGTGGTGCGCGAGCGCCCTGCCGGCGACGGCTAGCGGGCCGCGTCCGTGCGGCGCGGGCTCGGGCCGGCCCGCGACGACGCCTACGCCGCCGTCCCTGGCGAGCTCGCCGACGGCAGGCCGCGAGAGGGCGGCGCGGTGGCCCGGCAAAAGGCGTGGGCGGCCCGGTGGGGCCAGGCCGAACTGGCCTCGGAGCTTGGCGTTCTACGAGTTCGCCGACCGCACGGCCCGGTGTCACCAGACGCAGATCCGGCGGCACCCCGGGTTCCGGGAGTGCTCGGCGGTCGACGCGGACAGCGCACCGAATCGCTGGCCGCCAACGTGTGCGAGGCCGAGCGCCGGCACGACCCCGCCCGTGAGCGATCACGACGGCCGCCATGTCACTGAGGCAGACATGGCGGAGCGCTGCTCGGACGCCTGTCTACCTCTCCGCCTCCTGGACGTCCACCAGCTCCGCGAGGTGGGCCCGGTAGTTCGGGCAGGTCGTGATGTCCTCGTGCGAACAGTTCAGCCCGGCCTCGAGGAATTCGAGCGCCGACCGCAGCGCCGCCATCCTGGCCTGCAGCACGCGGCGGTTGCGGCGCAGCACGTCCTTGTGTGCCGCGGTGTGGATCGAGGCGAGGAACTCCCCGATGTCCGGCAGCGGCAGACCGGCCTGCTTCAGGCGCACGATAGATGCCACCCGGACCAGGTCGTCGCGGGTGTAGCGGCGGCGGCCGCCCTCGACGCGGGCGGGGGAGAGCAGGCCCATCGACTCCCAGTGCCGCAGCACGTGCGTCGGCAGGCCGAAGTGGTCGGCCACCTGACCGATCGTCATCGGGCTTGACTTCATGTCGACATTAAGTCAGATCATGGCGGGCATGTACCACCTGCTTGCTGTCCTCGATGCCGTCGACGCGCAGCCCCAGGCCCTCGAGCTGCGCGCACGTTCCTACGAGCTGCTCGGCGACCTCACCGGCCGAACCGTGGTCGACGCCGGCTGCGGCTCTGGCCGCGCAGTCGCCGAGCTGGCCGAACGCGGGGCCCACGCCATCGGCGTCGACCTCGACCCCGACATGATCGCCGCGGCCCGGAAGCGCTGGCCGGCCGGCGAGTTCCACGTCGGCGACGCCTACGAGCTGCCGCTGGAGACCGGCTCGGTTTCCGGCTACCGCGCTGACAAGGTGTTGCACACGCTCGACGACCCGGCGCGAGCCGTGGCCGAGGCCCGCCGGGTGCTCGCGCCGGGCGGCCGGGTCGTCCTGCTCGGCCAGGACTGGGACACGATCGTCATCGACTCGGACGAGCCGCAGGCCACCCGCCGACTGATCCACGCGAAGGCGGACCTGCTCCCGTCGCCGCGCGTCGCCCGGAGGTACCGCAACCTGCTGCTCGACGCCGGGTTCGTTGACCCGGTCGTCGAGGTGCACACCAGCGTGTTCACCGACGACACCGCGCTCGGCCTGCTGCACCGGATCACAGACGAGGAAGGCTGGCTCGCCGAGCAAGCCGAGCGCGCCCGCACGAACCGGATCTTCGTCGCGGTGCCGATGTTCCTCGTCGCCGCTCAGGGATGAGCGTCAAGCTCGGGTCGAAGGCGCCGTCGGGCGGGGCGGCTTCCCTTCCGCACCATGGAAATGCCCCCAGCCCTCGACGGTGATCAGGCGGCGGGCGGGGCGAGCGTGGGGTAGCCGTACAGGTCGAGCAGCCGACCCCGGGCCGCGTGCAGCCGGTCCACCACCACGCTCATGAAGCGGGCGGTGAGCTGCCGGCCGAGCGCGTCGTCCGACTCCATCAGCCGGCGCACCCCCTCGGCGGTGAACTCCACCGCCGTGCTGCGCCGCGCCGCCACCGCCCCGAACTGCCAGCGGTACGGCGGGAACAGCCACGACCAGCCCAGCACCCCGCCCGGGCCAATCTCCTCGATCTCGACGTCGCCGCGGCCTGGCACCGGAAAGTCGAGCGCCACCCGGCCGGCGCGGACCAGCCAGAAGCGCTCCGCCGGCTGGTCGGCCCGGAACAGCCGGTGCCCGGGGTGCCAGACCACCGGGCGGGCGTAGCCGGCCAGCCTGGGCAGCCACGGCTCGGGCAGCCCGGCGAGGAACGGGTGCGCGCGGAGCACGTCGAGGGTGGTCATGCGGGGTGCCTCCTTGTCCGGAGGGTCGGCGGTGGCCGGGCCTGCGACGCAGTCGTCCGTCCTGCCACCCAGTGCACCGCGCGCCGGCCCCGCGGAACAGGGCCGTTGGTCCCGGGCCGCGCGGGCGGAACTCCCCTGGTCGCTCGGGCCGGGCGCGGCGAGGGTGGAAGCGGAAGGGGCGCCGCGACAGCGCCACGGCAGGGCGGAGGCGATGTGGGGATGTCCGGGGAACGGCGTGGACGGGGGCGTAGCGGTGCCTGTTGACACCTCGATCAGGCCGGCGGCCGGGCTCAGCTCCGCGGCGGCCGCCGCCCGGCTGCGCGCGGACGGACCGAACGCGGCGGCCACGCCGCCCCGCCGGCACCTGGCGACCCGGATCCTGCGCCAGCTCACCGATCCGCTGGTGGCGCTGCTGCTGGCCGCCGCCGTGGTCACCACCGCGCTGCGGGACTACCCGGACACGGCGGTGATCGTGCTGGTCGTGCTGGTGAACACCGCCATCGGGGTGGTGCAGGAGGTCCGGGCCGACCGGGCGATCGCCGCGCTGGACCAGCTCGCCGCGCCCACCGCCCGGGTCGTGCGGGACGGTCGGGACGTCGTCCTGCCCGCCGCCGAGCTGGTCCGGGGCGACCTGGTGCGGGTCGAGGCCGGCGACGTGGCCCCCGCCGACCTGCTCCTCGCCGAGGCCGCCCGGTTGACCCTCGACGAGTCGGCGCTGACCGGCGAGTCGGTGCCGGTCGCCCGGGCCGCCGGCGAGGAGGCCAGCGCGGGCACCGTGGTCACCACCGGGCGGGCCAGCGGCACGGTGGTGCGTACCGGCGCCGCGAGCGCGCTCGGCCGGATCACCGCGCTGGTGGCGTCCACCCGGCCCGCCGCCACCCCGTTGCAGCGCCGGCTGGCCGGGCTCGGCCGGCTCCTCGGCTTCGCCGCGGTGGCGCTCTCCGGGCTGGTCTTCGTCGCGGGCGTGGTCGGTGGGCGGCCGGTGGTCGACATGGCGGTCACCGCGGTGAGCCTGGTGGTGGCGGCCGTGCCCGAGTCGCTGCCGGCGGTGGTCACCCTCGCCCTCGCCCTCGGCGCCCGCCGGATGGCCGGGGCGCGGGCGATCCCCCGCCGGCTGCACGCGGTGGAGACGCTCGGCTCGGTCACCGTGATCGCCTCCGACAAGACCGGCACACTGACGGAGGGCCGGATGGCGGTGCAGCACGCGGTCACCGCCGACGGCTCCCGCTACGGCGTCACCGGCACCGGCTACACGCCGCACGGCGTCGTCCGTCACGGGGGCGAGCCGGTGGCCGTACCGGACGAGGTGCGCCGCCTGGCGCGGGCCGGGCTGCTCTGCAACGACGCCACCCTGGCGCCGCCCACGGACGAGCGACCGGAGTGGGCCGCGGTCGGCGACCCGCTGGAGGCGGCGCTGGTCGCGTTCGCCGGCCGCTGCGGCCTCGACCCGGAGACCACCCGCGCCGCCTGGCCCCGGGTCGCCGAGCACCCCTTCGACCAGGAGCTGCGCCGGATGACCACGGTGCACCGCTCCTGCGACCGCCGGTTCCTGGTGGTGTGCAAGGGCGCGCCGGAGAACGTACTGGCCGCGCCGCTGGTCGACGCCACCGCCGAGGAGATCGCCGAGCTGACGGCCACCGCGCACCGGCTGGCCGCCGAGGGGCTGCGGGTGCTCGCGGTCGCGTCCGCCGTGGCCGACGCGCCGCCGGCGGACCCCGCCCGGCCGACCGGGCTGCGGCCGGCGGGGCTGGTCGCCGTCGGCGATCCGCTGCGCGCCGGCGCGGCCGACATCGCGGGCAGCTTCGACGAGGCCGGGGTACGGCTGGTGCTGATCACCGGCGACCACCCCGCGACCGCAGCGGCGATCGGCGGCCAGCTCGGGCTGTGGCGCGAGGGCGACCCGCTGGTACGCGGCGACGACGGCGACCCGGCGCGGGCGCACCCGCGGGCCCGGGTGTTCGCGCGTACCCAGCCGGACCAGAAGCTCGACATCATCGCCGGGTTGCAGTCCCGGGGCCACGTGGTGGCGATGACCGGCGACGGGGTGAACGACGCCCCGGCCCTGCGCCGCGCCGACATCGGGGTGGCGATGGGCGGCGGCACGGAGGTCGCCCGGCAGGCCGCCGACCTGGTGCTGGTCGACGACGACCTGTCCACCGTCGCCGCCGCGATCGGCGAGGGCCGCCGCATCTACGACAACATCCGCCGGTTCCTGCGGTACGCCCTCTCCGGCGGGGTCGCCGAGATCGCGGTGATGCTGCTCGGGCCGCTGTTCGGGCTGGCCGTACCGCTGCTGCCGGCGCAGATCCTCTGGGTCAACCTACTCACCCACGGCGTGCCCGGGGTGGCCCTGGGCGCGGAACCGGCGGAGCCGGGCACGCTGCGGCGGGCCCCCCGCTCCCCGTCGGAGTCGGTGCTCGGGGCCGGCCTGGGCCGGGACGTGCTGGTCACCGGCGCCCTGATCGCCGCCGTGGTGCTCGGCGCCGGCGCGGCCGCGGCGCACCGGGACCGGCCCTGGCAGTCGGTGGTCTTCGTGGTGCTCGGCCTGGCCCAGCTCGGGGTCGCGCTCGCGGTCCGGGCGCCGCGGGCGGATGGCGCCCGGCGTGACAACCGCGCGCTGCCGGTCGCGGTGGCGGTCTCGGCGCTGCTCCAGGTGGCCGGTGTGCTGCTGCCCCCGCTGCGTGACCTGCTCGGCACGGAGCCCCTCGGCGCGGCCGAGCTGGCGGCCTGCGCCGCCGTCAGCGTGCTGCCCGGACTCGTGCTGCGGCTGGCCCGCCGCCCGGCCCGGACCGCCGTCCCGGCCGGCGCGACGGCGGACGGCTCCGTGGCGCCGGCCGGTGGACCCGCCCCGGGTGCGGCGGAGGCGGACGGCCGGGCGCCGGCGCGGGCCGGCGGGCCGGCGGTTCGGGACCAAAGGCCCGACGACCGGGACGACCGCCTCTGACCGGTAGCGTTCGGGCGGAGCAGGATGAAGGCGGACGAAGGAGAAATGATGACCATCAACACCGGTGCCCCGGTCGTCGTGGGTGTGGACGGTTCGGCGGCCGGACTGGACGCGGTCCGGGTGGCGGCACGGGAGGCGGCGCGGCGGCAGCGCCCGCTGCGGGTGGTGCACGCCTTCATCTGGCCGCTGACCAACGCCCCGCTGGACCCGGTGCCGGGCGCGCCGGCCGACGCCGGTCTGCGCCACCAGGCCGAGCGGTACGTCGCCGAGGCGGTCGCCGAGGCCGGCAAGGCCGCCCCCGAGGTCGCGGTCACCGGCGCGGTGGTCGACGGCGCGGCGACGCCCGTCGTGCTCGACGAGTCCCGGGAGGCCGCGCTGGTGGTGCTCGGGCACCGGGGTCTGGGCGGCTTCGCCGGGCTGCTGATCGGCTCGGTCACCGTGCAGGTCTCCGCCCACGCGCTGTGCCCGGTCATGGTGGTGCGCGGCGAGCCGCGCGCCGACGGGCCGGTCGTGGTGGGCGTGGACGGTTCCGAGTGCTCGACCGAGGCCGTCGGGTTCGCCTTCGAGGAGGCGTCCCGCCGCGGCGCCCCGCTGCTCGCGGTGCAGGCATGGCTCCACCCCACGCCGGTGGGCCCGGGCGAGATCCTGCCCCTGGTGTACGACCTGGACGCCTACGCCGCCGAGCAGGAGCGGACGCTCGCCGAGTCCCTCGCCGGTTTCGCCGAGCGCTACCCGGACGTGCCGGTGCGGCACCGGCTGGTCCGCGGCACCCCGGCCCGGGTGCTGGTCGAGGAGTCGAAGGCGGCCCAGCTCGTGGTCGTCGGCGCGCGCGGCCGGGGCCCGCTGAGCGGGCTGCTGCTCGGCTCCGTCAGCCACGCCGTGCTGCACCACGCGCACTCCCCGCTGGTGATCGTGCGGCACGCCGACGCGTCCCGATCCTCCTGATCGCCGCTCCCGTCGCGCCGGCCGCTCCCCCGGCCGGCGCCACGGGCGTCGGCCCGGCGGGCGGTGACGGATTCGGCGGGCGGCGCGTCGGGAAATCCCGGTGGGCGGGCCGGGCCGCGTCGACAATGACCTGATCGACCTCTGGGAGGGCTGATGAACCGACCCGTCGTGGTGGGTGTGGACGGATCGCCGCCGAGCCTGGTGGCGGCGGAGCACGCCGCCCGGGCCGCCGTGCAGCGGTCCCGCCCCCTGCACCTGGTGCACGGCTACCTGCACCCGCTCGGCTACGGCGTGCCGGCCAACCCGTACGACCTGGGGTTGCCGGCGCCGACCGAGGAGGCGCAGAAGATGCTGGAGCAGGCGGCCGCCGACCTCGTGGGGCGCTGGCCGGGGCTGGCCGTGCAGGTGCGCCAGGTGGCCGGCGGGCCGGGCGCGACGCTGGTCGAGGAGTCGCGGCGGGCGGAGCTGGTGGTGGTGGGCAGCCGCGGCCTGGGCGGTTTCGCGGGGCTGCTGCTCGGCTCGGTCGGCACGCAGGTGGCTTCGCACGCGCACTGCCCCGTGCTGGTGGTCCGCCCCGCCGAGGAGCCGATCCCGGCCGCCGGGCCGGTGCTGGTGGGGGTGGACGGCTCGGAGCCCGCCGAGCTGGCCGTCGGGCAGGCCGCCGACGAGGCGACCCGCCGCGGCACCGGGCTGGTGCTGGCGCACGTCCGCCCGCCGGACGAGGTGACGCAGGCCGCCGCGGAGTCCGCCGAGCCGCTGGCCACGGCCGCGGCGGCGGTACGCGGCAGCCACCCGGGGCTGCCCGTCGAGGAGCGGGTGCTGCGGGCCGCCAAGCCGGAGCAGGCGCTGATCGAGGCGAGCGGCGACGCGGCGCTGGTGGTGGTCGGCTCGCGGGGCCGGGGCGGGTTCGCCGGGATGCTGCTCGGCTCGGTCAGCCAGGCGCTGGTGCAGCACGCGCACTGCCCCGTGCTGGTCGCCCGCCCGTACGGCCACGCCCGCTGAGCCGGCGCGGACCCGCCGGCCCCCCGACGGGCCGGCGGGTCCGCGCCGGTCAGTGGTCCCGGCCCCCGAGCAGTTCCTCGAAGCTGGTGGTGAGGGCGAACGGGTCCGCCGGGCCGGCGGAGGGCGGGCGCCGGTGGATCTGGTCGGCCAGCTCGCCGCCGGCGCGGGCGATCCGCGCGCGCAGCGCGCCGTCGGCGGTGCCGGCGGACCAGTCCTCGGGCGCGGCGAAGACCGCCGTGGGCACCACGACCGACCGCAGGTACGCGAACATCGGGCGGAGGGCGTGCTCCAGGGCGAGCGAGTGCCGGGCGGTGCCGCCGGTGGCGCCGACCAGCACCGGCCGGTCCGCCAGCGCACCGGTGTCGACCAGGTCGAAGAAGGACTTGAACAGTCCGTTGTACGACGCGTTGAAGATCGGTGTGACGGCGATCAGGCCGTCCGCGCCGGTGACCGTGTCGAGCACCTCCCGCAGCGCGGGCGACGGGAACCCGGTGAGCAGGTGGTTGACGATGTCGTGGGCGTGCTCGCGCAGCTCGACGGGGCGGACGTCGACGTCGTCGCCCCGCCGGGCCAGTTCGTCGCGGGTGGCGGCGGCGAGCTGGTCGGCGAGCAGCCGGGTCGACGAGGGCTGGCCGAGCCCGGCCGACACCACGGCGACGGTGCGGCGGGTCATCGGTCCGCCTCCGCGCCGGCTTCGGTCCGCTCGGCGGCGGCCCGCAGCGACGCGTGCGTCGGCGCCTCGGGCACGTGCGCCGGGCGCAGTGACTCGAACTCCTTGCGCAGCACCGGGACGACCTCCTCACCGAGCAGGTCGAGCTGCTCCAGCACGGTCTTCAGCGGCAGGCCGGCGTGGTCGACGAGGAAGAGCTGGCGCTGGTAGTCGCCGACGTAGTCGCGGAAGCCCAGCGTCCGGTCGATGACCTGCTGCGGGCTGCCCACGGTCAGCGGGGTCTGCGCGGTGAACTCCTCCAGCGACGGGCCGTGACCGTAGACGGGGGCGTTGTCGAAGTACGGGCGGAACTCCCGCACGGCGTCCTGCGAGTTGCGGCGCATGAACACCTGCCCGCCCAGCCCGACGATCGCCTGGTCGGCGGAGCCGTGGCCGTAGTGCGCGAACCGCTGCCGGTAGAGGCCGACCATCCGCTGGGTGTGCTCCTTCGGCCAGAAGATGTGGTTGGCGAAGAAACCGTCGCCGTAGTAGGCCGCCTGCTCGGCGATCTCGGGGCTGCGGATCGAGCCGTGCCAGACGAACGGCGGCACGCCGTCGAGCGGACGCGGCGTCGAGGTGAACGCCTGCAGCGGGGTGCGGAAGCGGCCCTTCCAGTCGACCACGTCCTCGCGCCAGAGCCGGCGCAGCAGGTCGTAGTTCTCGATGGCGAGCGGGATGCCGTTGCGGATGTCCTGGCCGAACCACGGGTAGACCGGGCCGGTGTTGCCGCGCCCCATCATCAGGTCGACCCGGCCGTCGGCGAGGTGCTGGAGCATCGCGTAGTCCTCGGCGATCTTCACCGGGTCGTTCGTGGTGATCAGCGTCGTCGAGGTGGACAGCAGCAGGCGCTCGGTGCGGGCGGCGATGAACCCCAGCATGGTGGTGGGCGACGACGGCACGAACGGCGGGTTGTGGTGCTCGCCGGTGGCGAAGACGTCCAGGCCGACCTCCTCGGCCTTCAGCGCGATGGTGACCATCGCCTTGATCCGCTCATGCTCGGTCGGCTCCCGACCGGTGGTCGGGTCGACCGTGACGTCGCCGACGGTGAAGACTCCGAACTGCATGACCAGCTCCTCGCGTTGTCCCGGCCGGGGCCGGAGCGGCTCCCGGACGCACCGAACAACATATTTGACGAGTCAACTATTCCGCGCCGAGGGGTCGCGCCGGTGGGCGCCGTCACCCCGCCCGCCCGGCCACTCGGCCGCCCGGCCACTCGGCCGGCCGGGCGGGACGCGCGGCCGGGCACGGCAGGGCGGTCAGGAGCGGCTGCGCGGGACGTGCCGGCGGTAGGCGCTCACCGTCGGGTCGCCGGCGATCCAGAACCGCCACGGGACGTCGTGCGCCCCCGTCACGCCCACCCTCGGGCCGGCGGCCACCGCGTCCGCCGGCACCGGGCGGTCGGCCGGGCGCAGCCGGACCGGGCCGTCGCCGAGCAGGTAGCGGCCGTAGACGCCCTTGTCGATGCCCAGCGCCGCGCAGAGCCGGGCGGGCCCGCGCGCGAGATCGACGTCCCGGCGTACGGCGGTGCGCCGGGCCCGGGCCACGTCGAGGCCGTCGACCACCTCGCCGGCGCGCAGCAGCACCGCCGACGCCTCCCCGTCCGGCCCGGTGACCACGTTCATGCACCAGTGCATGCCGTAGGTGAAGTAGACGTAGGCGTGCCCGGCCGGCCCGAACATCACCGCGTTGCGGGGGGTGCGGCCCCGGTGCGCGTGCGACGCCGGGTCGCCGGCCGTCCCGGCGTACGCCTCGACCTCGGTGATCCGGACGGTGACGCCGCCGGCGGAGAGCCGGCAGCCGAGCAGGCCGCGCGCCGCCGGCACCACGGGCCCGGAGAGCAGGTCGGCCAGCGCCGCGAGGTCGGCGGGACGGGGGTCGGAGTACGTCACCACGAGCCCGACCCTATCCGCGCGGCGCGCCGACCGCCGCCTATCAACAATTCGTTGACAACGCGACGTTGGCATGATGGGGTCGACGGCATGACCGACTCCTTCACCGCGCCCGACGCCGGACGGGCCCGGGCGCACCGCACCTACGACGCGCTGCACCGGATCACCGAACGGCACGCCGACACCGAGACCCGCCGGCGCCGCCACACCAACCCCTACGTCCCCGACACCTACGAGGCCGTCGCGCTGGTCACCGCCCTCGCCGCCGGCGGGGCCGAGACGGAGCCCGGGGAGGAGCCGGTCGACGACGCGGACCTCGTCGCGGCGCTCACCCTCGTGCCGCACCTGCGCGCCGAGGTCGACGCGATGGAGGCGGGGCTGCTCACGCTGGCCCGCGGCCGCGGGCTGACCTGGCAGCAGATCGCGTACGGGCTCGGGCTGGGCAGCGCGCAGGCCGCCAAACAGCGCTTCGAACGCCTCTGCGCCCGCACCGCCACCGCCGACTGACGCCCCGATGGGCGAGACTGGGCACGGGATTGGTGTCGAGGAGGACGCGATGACGCGCGAGGAGATGCTGGCGTACTGCCTGGGGAAGCCGGGAGCCTGGCTGGACCAGCCGTGGGAGGGCGACGAGGTGGTCAAGGTGGGCAGCCGGATCTTCGCCTTCCTCGGCTCGGCCGACGGCGACGACCCGACGATGGGGGTGAAGTGCGGCCCGAGCCGGGAAGTCGCCGACGAGTGGCTGCACCGGCACCCCGGCGACGCGCGGCCGTCGCCGTACATCGGGCGCTCCGGCTGGAACACGCTGCGCCTGGCCGGCGGGATCGACGACGAGGAACTGACCGAGGCGGTCGACGCGTCGTACGACGCGGTGGTGGCGAAGCTGCCGAAGCGGGAGCGGCCGACGGCCTGAGCCCCGCGCGGCACCGGCGGCGCCGCGCGGGGTCGGAGAGCTCAGCGGGGCACGACCCGCTCGGCGGCCCACTCCCGCCAGCCGGCCAGCTTGTCCGTGGCGGCGGCGAGCTGGTCGGCGACCGGACCGGGGCCGGTCGAGCCCGGCGTGATCCGGGCGGCGAGCGCCGAACGCACCGAGAGCACGTCCCGCACGGACGGGTCGAGGTGCTCGCTGACCGCCGCGAGGTCGTCGTCGCTGACCTCGTCGAGGGCGCAGTCGCGGGCCACGCAGAGCGCCACCAGCTTCCCGGTGATCTCGTGCGCGTCGCGGAACGGCACCCCCCGCCGGACGAGCCAGTCGGCCACCTCGGTGGCCAGCGAGAAGCCCACCGGCGCGGCCGCGACCAGCCGGTCCACCCGGACCGTCATCGTGGAGATCATCCCGGCGAGGGCCGGCAGCAGCAGCTCCAGGGTGTCGACCGCGTCGAAGGCCGGCTCCTTGTCCTCCTGCATGTCCCGGTCGTAGGTCATCGGCAGGCCCTTGAGCATGGTCAACACGGCGACCAGCCCGCCGACGAGCCGGCCCGACTTGCCCCGCGCCAGCTCGGCGATGTCCGCGTTCTTCTTCTGCGGCATGATCGACGAACCGGTGGCGAAGGCGTCGTCCAGCTCCACCCAGCCGAACTCCTGGGACGTCCAGAGCACCACCTCCTCGCCGAGGCGGGACAGGTGCACCCCGATCATCGCGGTGACGAAGAGGAACTCGGCGACGAAGTCCCGGTCGGCCACGGCGTCCATCGAGTTGGCGAAGGACGTGCGGAAGCCCAGCTCCTTCGAGACGGCCACCGGGTCCAGCGGCAGGCCGGAGCCGGCGAGCGCGCCCGCGCCGAGCGGGCTGACCGCCGTCCGGTGGTCCCAGTCGCGCAGCCGTTCCAGGTCCCGCAGCAGCGGCTGCACGTGGGCGAGCAGCCAGTGCCCGAAGGTGACCGGCTGGGCGTGCTGGAGGTGGGTCATCCCCGGCGCGGCGGTGTCCACGTGCCGCCCGGCCTGCTCGACCAGCGCCTCGGCCAGCTCGACCAGCCGGGACGCCACGCCCCGGGCGTGGTCGCGCAGGTAGAGCCGCAGGTCGGTGGCGACCTGGTCGTTGCGGGACCGGCCGGCGCGCAGCTTGCCGCCGAGGCTGCCCAGGCGCTCCAGCAGCCCGCGCTCCAGCGCGGTGTGCACGTCCTCGTCGTCGACCGTGGGGCGGAACTGCCCGGAGGCGCAGGCGGCCTCCAGGTCGTCCAGGGCGGCGAGGATGCGACCCAGCTCCTCCGGGTCGAGCAGGCCCGCGCCGGCGAGGACCCGGGCGTGCGCCCGGGAACCCGCGATGTCGTACGGGGCGAGGCGCCAGTCGAACTGCACGCTCACCGACAGCCGCGCGAGGGCCTCGGCGGGGCCGCCGGCGAACCGGCCGCCCCAGAGGCTGGTGCGGTTGGTGGCGGCACTGTTCTCGGTCAGGCTCTTGTCGTCCACGCCGCCCATTGTCGTTGCCACGGTCAGGAGCCGCCCAGCCGGGCGTCCCGCGCGGCGGCCATCTTGCTGGGCAGACCCCAGAGCTGGACGAAGCCCTTGGCGAGGGACTGGTCGAAGGTGTCGCCGGTGTCGTAGGTGGCCATGCCGAAGTCGTACAGGCTGGCCTCGGAGCGCCGGCCGGTGACGGTGGCCCGACCGCCGTGCAGCGTGAGCCGCACCTCGCCGGTGACGTGCCGCTGCGCGTCGTCGATGAACGCGTCCAGCGAGTTCTTCAGCGGGGAGAACCAGAGGCCGTCGTAGACCAGCTCGCCCCAGCGCTGGTCGACGCTCTTCTTGAACCGGGCCAGGTCCCGCTCCACGGTCACCGCCTCCAGCTCCTGGTGGGCGGTGATCAGCGCGATCGCGCCGGGCGCCTCGTACACCTCACGGCTCTTGATGCCCACGAGGCGGTCCTCGACCATGTCGAGCCGGCCGACGCCCTGGGCGCCCGCGCGCCGGTTGAGCTCCAGGATCGCCTGGTACGGGGTGACGGTCTCGCCGTCGATCGCCACCGGCACGCCGGCGTCGAAGGTGATCACGACCTCGTCGGCGTCGCGGGGCTCGGCCGGGTCGGCGGTGTAGGAGTAGAGGTCCTCGATCGGGCCGTTCCAGATGTCCTCCAGGAAGCCGGTCTCCACGGCGCGGCCCCACAGGTTCTGGTCGATCGAGTACGGCGACTTCGCCGACACGTCGATCGGCAGCCCCTTCTCCTCCGCGAAGGCGATCGCCTTGTCCCGCGTCCAGGCGAAGTCCCGGGCCGGCGCGACGATCTTCAGCTCGGGGGCGAGCGCGCCCAGCCCGACCTCGAAGCGGACCTGGTCGTTGCCCTTGCCGGTGCAGCCGTGCGACACGATGGTGCCGCCGTGCTTGCGGGCCGCGGCCACCAGGTGCTTGACGATCAGCGGCCGGGACAGCGCGGAGACCAGCGGGTAGCGGTCCATGTAGAGCGCGTTCGCGCGGATGGCCGGCAGGCAGTACTCGGCGGCGAACTCGTCGCGCGCGTCGACCACCTCGGACTCGACCGCGCCGCAGTCCAGGGCGCGCTGCCGGATGGCGTCGAGATCCTCGCCGCCCTGCCCGACGTCGACCGCGACCGCGATCACCTCGGCGCCGGTCTGCTCGGCGAGGTAAGGAATGGCGACGGAGGTGTCGAGACCTCCGGAGTAGGCAAGGACGACCCGCTCGGTCATGATGTGGTGCTCCCTTCAACGTTCTCTTCCCGGCGGGCCCAGCCGGCGAGCTTGTCGCCGAGCGCGGCCCCGCCGACGGCCTCGCGGGCCACGACGAGGATGGTGTCGTCGCCGGCGATGGTGCCGACGACCTCGGGCAGGCCCGCTCGGTCCAACGCGCTGGCCAGGTAGTGGGCTGCGCCCGGCGGGGTGCGCAGCACGGCGATGTTGCCGCTGGAGTCGACCCCGTTGAGCAGCTCGCGCAGCAGCCGGACCAGCCGGGCCGGCGCCGCCTCGGCGTCGCGCAGCGGCCGGTGGCCGTCCTCGGGGATCAGGTAGACGCCGCGCCCGTCGCCGCCGCGTACGGTCACCGCGCCCAGTTCCTTGAGATCGCGGGACAGGGTGGCCTGGGTGACCTGGATGCCGTCGCCGGCGAGCAGGTCGGCCAGCTCGGTCTGCGAGTGGATCGCCTTGTCCCGGATCAGCTCGAGGATGCGGGCGTGGCGGGCGGCGCGGGTCAGCGGGGCGGTCATGGTGTCTCCCTGGTCGCGGCGGCGCCCGGCGCCGCCGCGTCCGGGACGGCGGGCGCGGCCCCGAGGAGGAACGTCAGCAGCGCCTTCTGGGCGTGCAGCCGATTCTCCGCCTGGTCGAACACGGCGCTGCGCGGACCGTCGAGCACCTCGTCGGTGATCTCCTCGCCGCGGTGCGCGGGCAGGCAGTGCAGCACGACGACGTCGGGCGCGGCGTGGCCGAGCAGCGCGGCGTTGACCTGGTACGGCAGGAACGGGGTGATCCGGTCCAGCCCGTCGTCCTCCTGGCCCATCGACGTCCAGGTGTCGGTGGCGACCACGTCGGCCCCGGCCACCGCCGCGACCGGATCGGTCAGGGCCCGCACGGAACCGCCGGTGCCGGCGGCGATCTTCTCGGCCCGGGCGACCACCTCCGGGTCGGGGCCGAAACCGGCCGGCCCGGCGACCCGGACGTGCATCCCGGCGGTCGCCCCGGCGAGCAGGTACGAGTGGGACAGGTTGTTGGCGGCGTCACCGACGTAGGCGAGCGTCCGGCCGGCGGTGCCGCCGCAGTGCTCGCGGATCGTGAGCAGGTCGGCCAGGAGCTGGCAGGGGTGGAACCCGTCCGTGAGCGCGTTGACCACCGGCACGGTGGCCGCGTCGGCGACCTCGGCGATCCGGTCGTCGCCGTGCGTACGCAGCACGATCGCCGCGACGTAGCGGGAGAGCACCCGCCCGGCGTCGCCGAGGGTCTCGCCCCGGCCGAAGTGGGTGACCTGGGTGTCCACCACGAGGGGGTGCCCGCCGAGTTCGGCGATGCCGACGTCGAACGAGAACCGGGTGCGCAGGCTCTGCTTGTCGAACAGCACCGCCACCGACCGGGGCCCGGCCAGCGGCCGGTGGCCGAACCGGTCGGCCTTCATCCGCGCCGCGAGGTCGAGCACGGCCGACTGCTCGGCCGGGGTCAGGTCGTCGTCGCGCAGGAAGTGCCGGATCATGCGTTCGTCTCCGTCGTGGTCGGCCCGGACGCGGCCGTGCCGGTCGACGCCACCGTCGGCGTCGGCGTCGGCGTCGGCGTCGGCGTCGGCGTCGGCGTCGGCGTCGGCGTCGGCGTCGGCGTCGGCGTCGGCGTCG
>NZ_JBPQTP010000118.1:0-20500 GCF_051386395.1 Micromonospora sp. URMC 106 | reverse complement strand
CCCCCCCCCCCCCCCCCCCCCCCCCCCCCCCCCCGCCCGGTCCGCGAGGCTGATCCGGGGGCGCGAGGCTGGTCGCGCGCGGAGTCCGTCGGGGCGGGCCGCGAGGCTGGTCGGGTGGCGCCGCTCTGGGGCGGGCCCGCCCGCGAGGGCCGGATGCGACGGGGGAGTGCGGGTGCGGTTGACCGGGGTGTCGCCGGAGTCCGGGTGGACCGGGCTGTCCGTCCGCACCGCCCTGGCCAACCCGAGCACCCGCCCCGGCCTGCGGCTGCCCGGCCGGGTCACGGTCATCGCCGGCTCGGCCGACGTGCCGGTGCTGCACGTGCGGCTCGGCCTGGTCACCACGGCGGAGCCGGACGACCCGGAGGCGCCGCGCCGCCTGGTGCAGTTCCACCAGGCGACCGTGGCCGACGGCTTCGTGCTGCGGGCCGGGCGGGGCCGCTCGATCCCGTTCGAGTTCCCGCTGCCGTGGGAGACCCCGGTGACCGTCTTCGGCGGGGTGCCCCTGCTCAGCCTGCGGATGGGGCTGCGCACCGAGGTGGCGATCGAGCCGCGGCTCGACCAGGGCGCGATGGTGCCGGTCTTCGTGCACCCGCTGCCCACCCAGGCGCACATCCTGGCGGCCCTGGACACGCTGGGCTTCAGCATGCGCCAGGCCGGTCTGGTCGACGCCCGGCTGCCGGGGGTGGAGCAGACCCTGCCGCTGCACCAGCGGCTGGGATTCTGGGTGGCGCCGCTCTACGCCGGGCCGATCACCGAGCTGGAGCTGATCTTCATCGCCAACCCGGCCGGGCTGGAGGTCATCTTCTGGATGGACCGCCGGCTGGCCCTGGCCGGGATCACCCACCAGAGCATCAGCCGCTTCCGAATCTGGCACGTGGGCGCGGACCGGCGGGACTGGGTCGCGACGGTGGACGGCTGGCTGCGCGAGGCCATCAACCGGCACGCCGCGGCCGCCGCGCACGCCGACTGGTCCGCCACCATCTCCGAGTCCGCGCACGTCAGCCGCCCGCCGGACGAGCCCCTGCACCCCGGCTTCGGGCTCGGCGGCACCGCCGGCGGGGCCGGCGTCGGCGGCTCCGGCGGCGGCGACGGCACCTGACCCGCCCCGCCCCCTGCCGCGTCGATCTCGCACTTCCTGCCCCGGCATATCGGGCGACCGCGCATGACGGGGACGGAAAGTGCAGGATCGCGGGCGGGTGGGGGGGCGAGGGTCAGACCGTGGCGGTGGCTAGTTTGAGGCTGAAGCCGAGGAAGAGGGCGGCGACGCCCGTGGTGGCGCCCGCGGCGAGGCGGCGGCGCCGGCGGAACTGGGCCGCCAGGAACGTCCCGGCGAAGATCAGCGCGGTCAGGTAGAGCGCGCTGGTGACCTGGGCGATCAGCCCGAGCAGCAGGAACGACAGCGCCGGCCACGCGTAGCCCGGGTCCACGAACTGGATGAAGAACGAGACGAAGAACAGGATCGCCTTCGGGTTGAGCAGGCTGATCACCAGCGCCTTGCGGAACGGGCTGCGCATCGCCGCCGGCTCCGCGGCGTCGATGAGCCGCGGCGTGGTCGGGTCGTTGCGGTCGCGCCAGCGCCGCCAGGCGCCGCGCAGCATCGTCAACCCCACATAGCCGAGGTACGCGGCGCCGGCGTACTTGATCACCAGGAAGAGCGGCGGGTACGCCTTGAGCAGCGACGCCACCCCGGCGGCGGAGAGGAACATCAGCACCCCGTCGCCGACGAAGACCCCGCCGGCGGCCCGGTAGCCGGCGGCCACGCCCCGTTGCGCGGCGGTGGAGAGCACGAAGAGGGAGTTGGGACCGGGCAGCAGGATGATCGCCACGGTGCCCAGCACGTACGTCCAGATGTCGGTGATGCCCAGCACGCCCGTCATCATCGTGCCGCCGGTGCCGTCCGGCGAAGCCTTTCCCGCAGCGCGACCTGTGCGTTCGGCCACTCGTCGACGGTCATCGAATACTGCACGGTGTCCCGCCACGAGCCGTCCGGGCGCTGCTTGTGCATCCGCAGCACCCCCTCGCGGGACGCGCCGAGGCGCTCGATCGCCCGCTGCGAGCGCTCGTTGCGGATGTCGGTGTGCCAGACCACCCGCACCGCACCCAGCTCGTCGAAGGCGCGGGTGAGCAGCAGCAGCTTCGCCTCGGTGTTGATCCCGGTACGCCACCACGGCCGGCCGAGGAAGGTGTACCCGATCGCCACCGACCGGCGTTCCGGGTCCACCTCGTAGTAGGAGGTGGTGCCGACCACCGCGCCGGTGACGGCGCAGCGCTGCACCCACGGCACCCGCTCGCCCCGGTGGTGCCCGGCGAGCGCGGCGGCGACCACCTCGGCCGTCGCGGCGGCGTCGGCCGGCTGGGCGTTGCCCAGGTGCCGCCAGACCTCCGGGTCGGTGGTGGCGGCGTACAGCTCGTCGGCGTGCGTGAGGTCGAGCGGCTCCAGCACCACGTGATCCCCGCGCAGCACCGCCGGGTCGAGCCATGGCGAGCGGGCCGGCCGCAGGTACGCCGGCACCGGCGCGCCCACCCCGGCGTCCGGCTCGGGCAGCCCGGCGGTGAGCCGCAGCGGCACCACCCCGGCCCAGTGCGGCAGCGCCCGGTCCGCCTCGTCCTCGCGTACGCCGCCGGTGCGGGCGCGGACGGAGACCTCGCGCAGCGGCAGGGCCAGCACGGCCGTCTCGGCCAGTTCCCTCCGGCTCGGCGGGCGGCTGTCGCCGCTGCGCCCGGCGCCGACCTTCTCCACCAGGGCGGTGAGCATCCGCGCCTTCTCCCGCTCGTCGGTCACCAGGTGCGCCGTGCCGTGCGCGACCACCGACCGGTAGTTGGCGCTGTGGTGGAACTGGGAGCGGGCGTAGACGAGGCCGTCGAGCAGGGTCACCGCGACGCTGACCGGCAGCCCCTCGCCCCGGGCCGCGAGCAGCGGCCGGCTGCCGGTCGAGCCGTGCAGGTAGAGGGTGTCGCCGATGCGTACGTGCAGGGTGGGCAGCACCCTCGGCTCGCCGTCGACGGTGAACGCGAGCGCGCAGTGGTACGCCTCGTCGAGGACCGCGTGCGCGGCGGCGGCGTCGTAGCTCATCCGGTCCCGGGAGCGGCTGGCGGTGGTCCGATCGGTGCGTGCGTACATGCTCCCGCCTTTGTTCTAGTACAATCTCCGATTTGTGTCAGCACGCTATCAGGTCGTCGGTACGACGGCCGTCGAGATTTCGGCCAGCATCGAGTCGGGCATCCGCGCCGCCGCCCTCGCTCCCGGCGCCCCCCTGCCGGCGGTGCGGGCGCTCGCCGCCCAGCTCGCCGTCAGCCCGGCCACCGTGGCCCGGGCCTATCAGGAGCTGCGCCAGCGGGGGCTGGTGGTGACCGCCGGCCGACACGGCACCCGGGTCCGGCCCCGCCCGCCGGTGGCGGCCCGCCGCTCCGCGCTGCGCCCGCCCGCCCCCGGGCTGCGCGACCTGTCCCTGGGCGAGCCGGACGCGCGGCTGCTGCCGCCGCTGGGCGCGCACCTGGCCGGCCTCGCCGCCGACGCCGGGCCGCCCGTCGGCTACGCCGCCGCCGGTGTGCTGCCCGAGCTGGCCGTGGTCGCCCGCGAGCGGCTGGCCGCCGACGGCGTGCCGGCGGCGGAGCTGACCCTCACCGGCGGCGCGCTGGACGGCATCGAACGGCTGCTCGGCGCGCACCTGCGCCCCGGCGACGCGGTCGCGGTCGAGGATCCGGGCTGGGCCAACCTGCTCGACCTGGTCGCCGCGCTCGGGCTGCGGCCGATCGGGGTGCCGGTCGACGACGACGGTCCGCTCGTCGGCGGCGTCCGGGCCGCCCTCGCCGCCGGCGCGCGGGCGCTGATCGTGACCAGCCGGGCGCAGAATCCCACCGGCGCGGCCGTCTCCGCCGAGCGGGCCGAGGAGCTGCGCGCCCTGCTCGCCGGCCGGTCCGACCTGCTGCTGATCGAGGACGACCACGCCGCCGAGCTGGCCCGCGTACCGCTGCACCCGCTCGCCGGGGCGACCCCGACGTGGGCCTTCGTCCGCTCGGTGAGCAAGCCCTTCGGGCCCGACCTGCGGCTGGCCGTGCTGGTCGGGGACGAGACGACGGTGGCCCGGGTGGCCGGCCGGGCCCGGGTCGGCGCCGGCTGGGTCTCCACCGTGCTGCAACGGCTGGTCCTGTCGCTGTGGCGCGACCCCGCGGCGGCCCGGCTGGTGGACGACGCGGCCGCCAGCTACGAGCGGCGGCGCGCGGCCCTGGTCGACGCGCTCGCCGGCCACGGACTCGCCGCCCACGGCCGCAGCGGCATCAACGTCTGGCTGCCGGTGACCGACGAGACCAGCGCGCTGACCGCCCTGCGCGACGCCGGCTGGGCGGTCGCGCCCGGCGCGCTCTACCGGATCGCCGGCCCGCCGGGGTTGCGGATCACCGTCAGCCCGCTCGACGAGGCGGAGATCCCGGCGCTGGCCGGAGCGGTGGCCCGGGCGGTCCGTCCCGCGCTCTCCGGCGGCTTCACCGCGTGAGGCCGCCGGGGCCGTCGCGGCGGCTCCGCGGCGTGCGGCCCGCCCGCCGGCGCGCGTTGCGGCGGGTCCCCGCGCGTGACCGGCGGCGGGCGGGGTAGAACAGTCGCCATGGCCGAGCAGACCGAGACCGCGCCGGGCGCGCAGCAGTTCATCCCGCCGCGGGCCGACACCCTCGACGACCTGCGTGCCGCCGCCGCCGGCTGCCGGGGCTGCGAGCTGTACCGGGACGCGTCGCAGACCGTGTTCGGCCGCGGCGACGCCGGCGCCCGGGTGGTCTTCGTCGGCGAGCAGCCCGGCGACATGGAGGACCAGAAGGGGCTGCCGTTCGTCGGCCCGGCCGGCCGGCTGCTGCGCAGGGCGGTCGACGACGCCGGGCTCGACCCGGGGCACATCTACCTCACGAACGCCGTGAAGCACTTCAGGTTCGAGCTGCGCGGCAAGCGGCGCATCCACCAGACCCCGGACCGGGTGCACGTCACCGCCTGCCGGCCCTGGCTGGTGGCCGAGTTCGCCCAGCTGCGTCCGGAGATCGTCGTGGTGCTCGGCGCGACCGCGGCCAAGGCGCTGCTCGGCCCGACGTTCCGGGTCACCCGGCAGCGCGGCGAGCTGCTGCCCTGGCCGGCGTCGGCCCAGCACCCGGAGGACTTCCAGCGGGTGCCCGTGGACGCGAAGGGCACCGTCGCCGACGCGCCGCCGGCCCGGCTGCTGGCCACCATCCACCCGTCCGCCGTGCTCCGCGCCGACGACCAGGACAAGGCGTACGACGGGCTGGTCGCCGACCTCACCGTGGCCGCCCGCGCCCTCGCCGGCTGAGCCGTCGGCCCCTGGGCAGGGCCGGCGGGCGGTGCCACACTGGCCGCCATGGAGCAGCATCTCTACGAGCGCGACCACGAGGACTTCCGCGCGCTGTGCCGTGAGTTCCTCAGCCGGGAGGCCGTACCCCACCACGAGCGCTGGGAGGCCGACGGGATCGTCGACCGCGAGGTGTGGCGCCGGGCCGGGGCGGCCGGCCTGCTGGGCATGGACGTCGACCCGGAGTACGGCGGCGGCGGGCAGCGCGACTTCCGGTTCAACGCGGTGCTGGACGAGGAGATCGTCGCCGCCGGCTGCACCGGGCTCGGCTTCGGCCTGCACAACGACGTGGTGGCGCCGTACCTGACCGAGCTGACCACGGCGGAGCAGCGCAAGCGCTGGCTGCCCGGCTTCTGCTCCGGCGACCTGGTCACGGCGATCGCGATGAGCGAGCCCGGTGCCGGCTCCGACCTCGCCGGGATCCGCACCAGCGCGGTCCGCGACGGCGACAGCTGGGTGCTCAACGGCCAGAAGACCTTCATCACCAACGGGGAGCTGGCCGACCTGGTGGTCGTGGTCGTCCGCACCGCGCCGGACCAGGGCGCGCACGGGGTGAGCCTGGTCGCGGTGGAGGCGGGCACTCCCGGCTTCGCACGGGGCCGGCGGCTGGCCAAGGTCGGCCTGAAGGCCAACGACACCGCCGAGCTGTTCTTCTCCGACTGCCGGGTGCCGGCGGAGAACCTCGTCGGCACCGAGAACCACGGCTTCTACCACCTGATGGCCAACCTGCCCCGGGAGCGGCTCAGCATCGCGGTCGCCGCGGTGGCCGCCTGCGAGCGGCTGCTCGCGCTCACCCTCGACCACGCCCGCACCAGGGAGGCGTTCGGCCGGCCGATCGGGTCGTTCCAGCACAACCGCTTCCTCCTGGCCGAGCTGGACACCGAGGTCACCATCGCGCGCACCTTCGTCAACCACTGCGTCGCCGAGTACGGTGCCGGCCGGCTCTCGGTCACCGACGCCGCCAAGGCGAAGTGGTGGACCACCGAGCTGCAGAACAGGGTCGCCGACCGCTGCGTGCAGCTGCACGGCGGCTACGGCTACATGCTGGAGTACCCGGTGGCGAAGGCCTGGCTGGACGGGCGGGTGCAGACGATCTACGGCGGCACCACCGAGATCATGAAGGAGATCATCGGCCGCGGTCTCGGCCTGTAGCGAAACCGGCTGCGGGGCGGCGGAGCGGGTGCGCAAGGATGGGGCGGCACCCCGCCCCTTACCGCCGAAGGAGCCGCCGATGGCCACCGACCTCGTCGCGCCGCTGACCGCGCCCGACGTCGCGCCGATCCAGCGGCGTACCCTCCGGCTGCTCTTCGTCACCCAGATCGTCGGCGGGATCGGGGTGACGGTCGGCGTCGCGGTCGGGGCGCTGCTCGCCGCCGACATCGCCGGCACCGCCGTGGCCGGCCTGGTGAGCAGCGCCGCCGTGGTGGGCGGGGCCCTGCTCGCGGTGCCGGTCACCCGGATCATGACCGGCCACGGTCGGCGGCCCGGCCTGGTCCTGGCCTATCTCGCCGGCGCGGCCGGGGGCGGGCTGGTGGTCCTCGCCGCCGTCACCCGCTGGATCCCGCTGCTCTTCCTCGGCATGCTCCTCTTCGGCGGCGGCAGCGCGGCCAACCTCCAGGCCCGCTACGCCGCGGTGGACCTCGCCGAGCCGGCGCGCCGGGGCCGCCAGCTCTCGCTGATCGTCTGGGCCACCACCATCGGCGCGGTCGCCGCGCCGAACTTCGCCGCGCTCGCGGACCGCACCACCAGCGGCTGGGGCCTGCCGACGCTGGCCGGTCCGTTCGCGTTCAGCGCCGTCGCGCTGGCGCTGGCCGCCGGGGTGATCCTGGCGCTGTTGCGACCCGACCCGCTGCTCACCGCGCGCCGGCTGGCGGCGGCCGCCGCCCCGGCGGTCACCCCGCCCGGCGCCGCGCCCGCCGTCACCCCGCCGCCGGACGCCGTCGCCACACCGGCGTCGACCGGCCGGCGCGCCGCCGGCATGCGGGCCGCCTGGTCGGTGGTACGCACGCGCCCGGCCGCCCGGCTCGGCATCGCCGCGGTGGCGGTCGGGCACCTGGTCATGGTCGCGGTGATGGTGATGACCCCGGTGCGCCTGCACGAGTGGCACGACGACGCCGACGTGCTGCGGGTGGTCGGCCTCGTGCTGAGCCTGCACATCGCCGGCATGTACGCCCTCGCCCCGGTGGCCGGCTGGCTCACGGACCGGCTCGGCCGCCGGGCGGTGATCCTCGGCGGCGTCGGGGTGCTGCTGGTGGCGTGCGCGGTCGCCGGCACCGCCGGGCACCACACGACCCGGCTCTCGATCGGGCTGTTCCTGCTCGGCCTGGGCTGGTCGGGGACCATGGTGGCCGGCTCCACCCTGCTGTCGGAGTCGGTGCCGGTCGGGATCCGGCCGAGCGTCCAGGGGCTCTCCGACCTGACCATGGGGCTGGCCGGCGCCGCCGCCGGGGCGCTCAGCGGGTTTGTCATGGAGGTGGCGGGTTATCCGGTGCTCGCCCTGCTCGCGGCGGTCGCGGTGGTGCCCCTGGTGGCGCTAGCGTTGCGGCCGGTGCCGGCGGGCGCACCGGACGAGGAGGACTGATCACGTGCGGCTGACCGACTTCTGGTCCCGGCTGGAGGAGGCGTTCGGCTCCGCCTACGCGGCCAGCATCGCCCGCGACCAGGTGCTCTCCCAGCTCGACGGTCGGACCATCGAGCAGGCGCTCGCCTCGGGTGAGCAGGCGCACGTGGTGTGGCGCGCGGTCTGCGCCGCCTATCCCGACCGGGTGCCCGCGCGGCTACGCTGAGCAGCCATTTCGCCGCTTCCGCGTGTCGCTTGCCGACTCGTACACCTGTTCGGCTATTGTCCACAGCGGGGTGCTCGTCCACAGCTCGCGGCCGGTCGGCTGGTTTTCTGTCGGACCCAGCGCCTAGCGTGTCCCGCGTGACGCGAAGCTCAGGAAAGACGCCGGCGAAGGCAGGGGTGGCAAACATGGCCGCAGGGCCCGACCGGGAGAAGGCACTCGACCTTGCTCTCGCTCAGATCGACAAGCAGTTCGGCAAGGGTTCGGTGATGCGGCTGGGGGAGCGGCCCGTCATCCAGACCTCGGTGATCCCCACCGGCTCGATCGCGCTCGACGTGGCGCTCGGCGTGGGCGGCCTGCCCCGCGGCCGGGTCGTCGAGATCTACGGTCCGGAGTCCAGCGGTAAGACCACGGTCGCCCTGCACGCGGTGGCCAACGCCCAGCGGGCCGGCGGCATCGCCGCCTTCGTCGACGCCGAGCACGCGCTCGACCCGGAATACGCGAAGGCCCTCGGCGTCGACACCGACGCCCTGCTGGTCTCCCAGCCGGACACCGGCGAGCAGGCGCTGGAGATCGCCGACATGCTGGTCCGCTCCGGCGCGATCGACATCATCGTGATCGACTCGGTGGCGGCCTTGGTGCCGCGCGCCGAGATCGAGGGCGAGATGGGCGACAGCCACGTGGGTCTCCAGGCCCGGCTGATGAGCCAGGCGCTGCGGAAGATCACCGGCGTGCTCAACAACACCGGCACCACCGCGATCTTCATCAACCAGCTCCGCGAGAAGATCGGCGTGATGTTCGGCAGCCCCGAGACCACCACGGGTGGTCGGGCGCTGAAGTTCTACGCCTCGGTCCGGCTCGACGTGCGCCGCATCGAGAGCCTCAAGGACGGCACCGACGTGGTCGGTAACCGCACCCGGGTCAAGGTCGTGAAGAACAAGGTCGCCGCGCCGTTCAAGCAGGCCGAGTTCGACATCATGTACGGCAAGGGCATCTCCCGCGAGGGCTCGCTGATCGACGTGGGCGTCGAGCAGGCGATCATCCGCAAGTCCGGCGCCTGGTACACCTACGACGGCGACCAGCTCGGCCAGGGCAAGGAGAAGGCCCGGGAGTTCCTCAAGGAGAACCCGGACGTGGCCGCCGAGATCGAGAAGAAGATCCTGGAGAAGCTCGGCGTCGGGGTCGGCGCGGGCGACGCCGCCGGTGGCCCGGAGCTGCCGCCGGTCGACTTCTGACCGGTCGCTGACCCGTGGCAGGACGACGCGCCCGCACGGGGCGGGGCTGGGACGCCAGTCCGCCTCGCACGGGCGACGGCACCACGACCCCCCGGGCTCGCCGGCACCGCCGCGGTCACGCCGAGGAGACCGACCCCGAGGCGCCCCCCGGCACGCCGCGCGACGAGGCGGAGCTGGCGCGGGAGATCTGCCTGCGCCAGCTCGCCGTCCGGCCGCGCACCCGGGCCGAGCTGGCCGGGGCGCTGGCGAAGCGGGGAATCTCCGAGGAGGTCTCGGCGGAGGTGCTCGACCGCTACGACGAGGTCGGCATCATCGACGACGCCGCCTTCGCGCGGGCCTGGGTGTCCAGCCGGCACGCCGGCCGGGGCCTGGCCCGCCGGGCGCTCGCCAACGAGCTGCGCCAGCGCGGCGTCGACGGCGAGGTCGCCAGCGAGGCGCTCGGCGAGCTGGACGAGGAGACCGAGGCCGAGACCGCCCGCGCCCTGGTCGAGCGGAAGCTGCGGTCCGCCCGCGGCGAGCCGGACGCGGTCTTCCGGCGCCTGGTGGCCATGCTGGCCCGCAAGGGCTATCCGCCCGGCGTGGCGATCCGGGCGGTGAAGGACGCGCTGGCCGCGCAGAGCGCCGAGGCGGCCGAGTTCGCCGAGCAGATCGACGCCGACGCCCTCGCCGACGCCGAGGGCGACCCGGATCGGGACAGCCGCTCCCTCGGGTGAGCGCGACCGGAGGGAGAGTTCCGTGCTGAAGGCGTGCCTCAACGGCGGTCGTGGGCGCGACGAGCATCCGGCGGTGCCGGTCACCCCGGCCGACCTGGCCGCCGACGCGGCCCGCTGCGCCGGGCTCGGCGCCGGGGCGGTGCACGTGCACCCGCGGGATCTCGCCGGCCGCGAGTCCCTGCACCCGTCGGCGATCGCCGCCGCGCTGGACGCGATCCGGGCCGCCAGCCCGGGTCTGCCGGTCGGGGTGAGCACCGGGGCCTGGATCGAGCCGGACCCGGCCGCCCGGGTGGCCGCCGTCCGGGCCTGGACGGTGTTGCCGGATTTCGCCTCGGTCAACGCGCACGAGCCCGGCGCGGAGGCGGTCGCCGCGGCGCTGCGCGAGCGGGGTGTCCTCGTGGAGGCGGGGCTCTGGACGCGCGACGCGGTCGAGGCGTACAAGGGCTGGCAGGTGCCGGCGGGGCGGATCCTCATCGAGTGCATGGCCGAGGACGCGGAGGCCGCCCTCGCGGACGCGGCCGACATGCTCGCCGCGCTGCCGGCCCCCGCCGCCGGAGCCCCGCCGGTGCTGCTGCACGCCGAGGGCCCGGCGACCTGGCCGATCCTCGCCGAGGCGGTCCGCCGGGGCCTGCACAGCCGCATCGGCCTGGAGGACACGCTGTGGCTGCCCGACGGGGCGTTCGCGCCCGGCAACGCCGACCTCGTGGCGGCGGCGGTGGCCGCCGGCGCCCGCTGACCCCGCCGACGGCCGACGGTTCCGTCACATGCCCGGGGGCTCCGGCGTCCCCCGTTCCGGGCACGCGGGCCGGCCTGAGCAGGGCTGACGTGCCGCGCCGGTCCCCAGCCCGCCCGGCTTGTCCGCTGGTGTCCGTCGTGCAGTCAGCGCACCGTGACGTGACAACTTCTCTCCGTTCGGGGGGTTTGATCATGAGTTCTTGACCAGACCGCCCCGAGAGACCTAGCCTCGCCATACAGGCTCACATTGCCCGACCAGCGCAGGCTAAGCGCACAACATAGATCGCGTAACAGAACAGCATCACTTTGGTCGACGCGTCGGCCACTGGCGGCAGCTTCGGACAGGCCGTTCCGAGGCTGGCGCGACAACTGCACCCGGCCGCCGGCGATGCCCCGCGTGGGCACCGTCGACGGAAACCTACCCACGGCCAGTCGCTCCGGTCGGGCGTCCACAGCCGCAGGGTGCGTGCCCACCGGCACCGTCGCTGCGGTCCCGACGTTCAGGGGAGGCGGCCATGGCGAGGCGGCGCAGGTTCACCGGGGTGCCGACATGAGCGGGCTGAACGTCGGGCCCGGCCCCGTTCTCGTCGGGCGTAGCGGGGCGCCGGCATGAGCGGTTTCGACGTGCTGATCCTCGTGGTGGTGCTGGTCCTGACCGTGGTCGTGCTCGGGGCGGTGCTGCTCGGCGTACGGACGGTGCGCCGGCTCGGCGTGGCGCCGGCGCCCGAGGACCCCGCCTTCATCGCCGAGAAGGACCGGCAGGAACAGTCCCTGGCCGCGCTCCGCAGCGCCGCCGACGAGGCCAACAGCACGATCGACGTGGCGAAGTCCGCCGCCGCGGCGGCCCGGGCCGAGGCCGCCGCCGCGAAGGCCGAGGCGAAGGCCGCCCGGGCCGAGGCGCGCCGGGTGCTCGACGACGCCCGGGCCGAGGCCGACACCATCCTGGAACGGGCCCACAAGCAGGCCGAGGCGGACGCGGAGCAGCTGCGGGCCACGGCCCGGCGCAGCGGCGAACGGGAGGTCGCGGTGCTCGCCGCCACCACCCGGGAGCAGGCCGCCGAGGTGGAGCGGCGGGCGGCCCGGATGGACGAGCGCGAGCGGCTGCACACCGAGGAGGTGGAGCGCCTCGCCGAGCGGGAGCGGCAGCTCAGCGCCGCCAGCGCGGCCCTGGCCGCCCGCGAGGCCGCGCTCGACCAGCGGGAGGCGGAGCTGGCCGAGGCGGAGGAGCGGCGCCGCCGGGAGCTGGAGCGGGTCGCCGGCCTCACCGCCGACACGGCCCGGGCGGAGCTGATCGAGGCGATCGAGGTGCAGGCCAAGCGGGAGGCCGCGCTGCTGGTCCGGGACATCGAATCCGACGCCCGCAACACCGCCGAGCAGCGCGCCCGGCACATCGTCGTCGACGCCATCCAGCGGGTCGCCAGCGAGCAGACCGCGGAGAGCGTGGTCAGCGTCCTGCACCTGCCCGGCGACGAGATGAAGGGACGGATCATCGGCCGGGAGGGCCGCAACATCCGCGCCTTCGAGTCGGTCACCGGCGTCAACCTGATCATCGACGACACCCCCGAGGCGGTGCTGCTCTCCTGCTTCGACCCGGTGCGCCGGGAGGTCGGCCGGCTGACCCTGGAGAAGCTGGTCCTGGACGGGCGGATCCACCCGCACCGGATCGAGGAGGTCTACGACCTGGCCCGGCACGAGGTGGAGGAGCTCTGCCAGCGGGCCGCCGAGGACGCCCTGGTCGAGGTCGGCATCACCGAGATCCACCCGGAGCTGGTCACCCTGCTCGGCCGGCTGCGCTACCGGACGTCGTACGGGCAGAACGTGCTCAAGCACCTGGTGGAGACCGCGCACATCGCCGGCATCATGGCCGCCGAGCTGCGGCTCGACGTGCCGACCATCAAGCGCTCGGCGTTCCTGCACGACATCGGCAAGGCGCTCACCCACGAGGTGGAGGGCAGCCACGCCATCATCGGCGCCGACCTGGCCCGCAAGTACGGCGAGAGCGAGGACGTCGTCCACGCCATCGAGGCGCACCACAACGAGGTGCCGCCGCAGACCATCGAGGCCGTGCTCACCCAGGCGTCCGACGCCTGCTCCGGCGGACGGCCCGGGGCACGGCGGGAGAGCCTGGAGGCGTACGTCAAGCGGCTGGAGCGGATCGAGGAGATCGCGGCGGGCAAGCTCGGCGTGGAGAAGGTCTTCGCCATGCAGGCCGGTCGGGAGATCCGGGTGATGGTCAAGCCGGACGACGTGGACGACATCGGCGCCGCCGTGCTGGCCCGGGACGTGGCGAAGCAGATCGAGGAGGAGCTGACCTACCCGGGTCAGATCCGGGTCACCGTGGTCCGCGAGTCGCGGGTCACCGAGATCGCCCGCTGACGACCGTCTCGACCGCGCGCGGCGGGGCGGCGGCGAGGTCCGCGATGCCTCCGGCCGGGCTACCGCACGACGCTGTCGAGCTGCCCCTGGAACGCCGACGCCGTGCCCCGCCGCTCCTCGCGGCCGGGCACGGCGTCGGTCGGATGACCCTGCCGCGGCGGTGCGGCTCAGCCCTGGGGCTCGGCCACCGCGCCCCCGCCGGCCGGCGTCGAGTCCGGGACGGTCTGCTTCGCGATCCGGTACGCCCGCCGGCTGCCGCGCCGGTCGAGCCAGGTGGCGAGCGCGGTGAGCAGCGAGTTGATCACGATGTAGATGGCGGCCACCACGATCGCGGCGGCGACCACGTTCCCCTTGTTGGCGGAGAGGTCGTTGACGCCGCGCTGGAGCAGCTCGGGGTAGGCGACGATGTAGCCGAGCGCGGTGTCCTTGAGGAGCACCACGAGCTGGCTCACGATCACCGGCAGCATCGCGCGGGCCGCCTGCGGGATCAGGATGAGCTGCATGACCTGGCTCTTGCGCATGCCGATCGCGTAGGCCGCCTCGGCCTGGCCGCCGGGCAGCGACCGGATGCCCGCCCGGAACGCCTCGGCGAGCACCGAGCCGTTGTAGAGCGTCAGGCCGATCACCACGGCCCAGAACGCCGGCACCGGCCCCTGGATGAGGAACGGCACGCCGTAGAAGATGAAGAAGATCATCAGCAGCAGCGGGACGGCGCGGAAGAACTCGACCACGGCGCCGGCCGGGATGCTGATCCAGCGGTGGTCGGAGAGCCGGCCGACCGCGAAGATGATGCCGAAGGCGAGCGAGAGCACCATGCCGACGGCCGCCGCCCAGAGGGTGGCCCGCAGGCCCGGGCCGATGAACTGGGTCCAGGTGGCCGTCTCCGTGAAGGGCTGCCAGAGGTAGCCCTCCCACTGGCCGGCCTCGTCGAACTTGGCGTACACCCACCAGAGCAGGCCGACCAGGGCGACGCCGAAGACGACGGTCAGCGCCGCGTTGCGGACCTTGGCCCGGGGCCCCGGGTGGTCGTAGAGGATGGAGCTGGTGCTCATCAGCGCTTCACCGCCAGTCGGTTGGCCAGCCAGCCGAAGAAGTAGCCGGTCGGGATCAGGAGCGCGGCGAACGTGCCGGCGAAGACCAGGAAGATCGGGATGACCGCGTCACCGTTGCTGTTGATGAGGTCCTTCATCACGTTGGAGGACTCCATCAGCCCGATGGTGCCGACGATCGTGGCGTTCTTGCAGAGCGCGATCAGGATGCTGCCCAGCGGGGCGACGACCGAGCGGGCGGCCTGCGGCAGCACGACGATCCGCAGGGTCTGGGCGAAGGTCAGCCCGACCGCGCGGGCGGCCTCGGCCTGGCCGGCGGGCACCGTGTTGATGCCCGAGCGGATCGCCTCGCAGACGAACGCGGCGGTGTAGACCGACAGGCCCACGACCCCGAGCCAGTAGTTGTTCAGGTCCAGGTCGTCCGCCAGGCTCAGCCCCAGCGTGGAGAAGAGGCCGAAGTAGCAGAAGAAGACCACCAGGGTCAGCGGGGTGTTGCGGAAGATGTTGACCCAGGCCGCCCCGAAGCCGCGCAGGACGGGCACCGGGGAGACCCGCATCGCGGCCAGCAGCACGCCGAGCACCAGCGCGAACACTGCCGAGGCACCGGTCAGCTTGAGGATCCAGAGGAAGCCCGACAGATAGGCGTCGAAGTTCGTCGGGTCAGCGAATACGTGCATGCGTCGGCTCCCGGGGCAGGTCGTCGGCGTCCGGACAGGGCGAGGCCGGCATCCTTCCGGATGCCGGCCCCGGAACTGTCAGACGCTGCCGCAGTTGGTCAGCTTGGTGGTGTCCAGCTCGGGCGCGGCCTTGCCGCTCTTGCCCAGGGTGGCGTCCCAGGCGGCCTTGTAGCTGCCGTCCGCCGCGGCGGCCTTGAGGATCTCGTTGACCTTCTCGCAGCCGTCCTTGTCGTCCTTCTTCAGGCCGATGCCGTAGGGCTCGGTGGAGAAGGTCTTGCCGACCACCTTGAACTTGCCGGCGTACTGGTCCTGGGCGGCGTAGCCGGCGAGGATGATGTCGTCGGTGGTGACGGCGTCGACCTGGCCCTTCTCCAGCAGCGGCAGGCACTTCGAGTACGAGTCGAACTGCTGGAGCTTGGCCTTCGGGTAGTCGGTCTGGATCCGCTTGGCCGGGGTCGACCCGGACACGGAGCAGACCGTCTTGCCGTCGAGGCCCTCCGGCCCGGCCAGCGTCGAGTCGGCCTTCACCAGGAGGTCCTGCCCGGCGATGAAGTACGGCCCGGCGAAGTTGACCTTCTTCTTGCGCTCGTCGTTGATCGTGTAGGTCGCGACGACGAGGTCGACGGTGCCCTGCTGGATGAAGGGCTCACGGTTGTTGGAGACGGTGGTCTTCCACTCGATGTTGTTCGCGTCCACGCCGAGGCCCTTGGCGATGATCTTGCCGATCTCGATGTCGAAGCCCTCGTACTGGCTGCCGGTCTGCAGGCCCAGGCCCGGCTGGTCGGCCTTGACGCCGATGACCAGCTTCTTCTGGCTCTGCGCCTTGCCGACGATGCCCTTGGCGGACGAACCGCCGGAACCGCTGTCGCTGTCGCCGCCGCAGGCGGTCATGGCGAGCGAGAGGGCGGCGACCGCGGCGACCGCCGCCACGCGCTTGATACGCATACTCATCTCCTTCTTCGACGGAACCCGCCGGGGGACGGCGCGCTCCGGGGTACGGACGCCTAGTGCGTGAGGATCTTGGAGAGGAAGTCCTTGGCCCGCTCGCTGCGCGGGTTGCCAAAGAACTCGGCGGGCGGGGCGTCCTCGACGAGCTTGCCGTCGGCCATGAAGATGACCCGGTTCGCCGCGTGCCGGGCGAAGCCCATCTCGTGGGTCACCACGACCATCGTCATGCCCTCGCGGGCCAGCGACGTCATCACGTCCAGCACCTCGCCGACCATCTCCGGGTCGAGCGCGCTGGTCGGCTCGTCGAAGAGCATCGCCTTGGGCTGCATGGCCAGCGCCCGCGCGATCGCGACGCGCTGCTGCTGGCCGCCGGAGAGCTGGGCCGGGAACTTGTCGGCCTGGTTGGCGATGCCGACCCGGTCCAGCAGGGCCAGGCCGCGCTCGCGCGCCGCCGCCGGCTTCTCCTTGCGGACCTTGATCGGCCCGAGGGTGACGTTCTCCAGGATCGTCTTGTGCGCGAAGAGGTTGAACGACTGGAAGACCATGCCGACCTCGCTGCGCAGCTTCGCCAGCGCCTTGCCCTCGGCTGGCAGCGGCTGCCCGTCGAAGGTGATGGTGCCGGAGGTGATCGGCTCGAGCCGGTTGATGGTGCGGCAGAGCGTCGACTTGCCGGAGCCGGACGGGCCGATGACCACAACCACCTCGCCGCGCCCGACCGACAGTGAGACGTCGTCCAGCACGTGCAGCGGCCCGAACCACTTGTTGACCGAGTTCAGCACGATGAGCGGTTCGCCCGTCGTCACGTCGTCCACCGTCCCTGTCGTCACGTGGGGTCGGATGACCCCCGGTGGGCAACTGTAGGCGGGGGGATGTGGCGGAGCGCAACTCCGTTGGTCACGGAGCGGTAACACCGTTTCCGGCCGAGGCCGGGAGTCGGATTTTGACCACGAAACCGGTCCGCCGGGGTGGCGCGGCCGGGGCGGTGTGGAGATCATGTGGGGATGACGGAACCGGTGCGGCTGACCCGGTACGCCCGCGGCGGCGGATGCGCCTGCAAGATCCCCCCGGGTGAGCTGGAGGCGATGGTCGCCGGCCTCGGCCCGGCCACGGGCACCGCGGACCTGCTCGTCGGGCTGGACCACGGCGACGACGCGGCGGTGGTCCGGCTCGACGAGCGCACCGGCCTGGTCGCCACCGCCGACTTCTTCACCCCGGTCGTCGACGACGCGTACGACTGGGGGCGGATCGCCGCCACCAACGCCCTCTCCGACGTGTACGCGATGGGCGGCACCCCGCTCGTCGCGCTCAACCTGCTCTGCTGGCCGCGCGACGTGCTGCCGCTGGAACTGGCCCGGGAGGTGCTGCGCGGCGGGCAGGACGTGGCCCAGGACGCCGGCTGCCACCTCGCCGGCGGGCACAGCGTCGACGACGAGGGCCCCAAGTACGGGCTCGCCGTCACCGGGGTGGTCCGCCCCGAGGAGCTGATCACCCTGGACGCGGGCCGGCCGGGGCTGCCGCTGTCGCTGACCAAGCCCCTCGGCGTCGGGGTGCTCAACACCCGGCACAAGACCACCGGGGAGAGCTTCCCCGAGGCGGTCGCCGCGATGACCACCCTCAACCGGGACGCCGCGCGGGCGGCGGTGGCGGCGGGCGTCCGCTGCGGCACCGACGTGACCGGCTTCGGCCTGCTCGGGCACGCCGCCAAACTGGCCCGGGCGAGCCGGCTGACGGTGGCGATCGACGCCGCCCGGGTGCCCTACCTGGACGGCGCGCGGGAGGCGGTGCGCGACGGGCACGTCAGCGGCGGCAGCCGCCGCAACCTGGACTGGGTCACGCCGTGGACCGACTTCGGCCGGGTCGCCGAGGACGACCGGCTGCTGCTGGCCGACGCGCAGACCTCGGGCGGTCTGCTGGTCGCCGGCGAGCTGCCCGGTGCCACCGTGGTGGGCGAGCTGCTGCCTCCCGGCGAACACCGGCTGGTCGTGCGCTGACCGGCGCGGGCCGGAGAGCCGGCGCGCCCGGAGCGGCCGTCGCCGGCCGGGCCGGGAAACCGGCGGCGCGGCCCGGCGGGGGAGCGCGCAGCGGGCCACCGTACCCGATAAACTGTCACCTTTCCGCTACTCGGAGCAATGGCGCCCGAGGAAATTTTGCCCGGAATGGTCACAGACCGGTAACTTGCCCCCGGCTGAGGTCATATGCACCCCACCATCGTCAGTAAGGCCCGATCCGGAGGCCGGTGGGACGAGCACAGCGAGGAGGCGGCATGACCGAGCTGTGGAACTGGAGAATCGACCAGGTGCGGCCGGTGGAGGTCTACCCGGCACTGGCCGAGGCGCTCGGTCGGGTGGTGATGCCCCTGGCGGCGGCGGACCCGGCCCGGCTGCCGACGTACGCGGTGATCTGCGACGTCTGGCAGGCGCCGGGGGAGTTCGCCACGATCGTGGACTGCTACGGCGTGCCCGACGGGCTGCCCGAGCACGCCAGCATCGCCGCCCTGGCGCGGCTGCTGGACCGCAACTGCCTGCTGCGCGACGACACCCTCGACGCCGGCCGGCACCTGTTGGTCGCCCCCGACGGGACGATCCGGCCGGTGCACTTCGACGTCCGGGAGACCGACGACGGCGAGGTGCTCGGCAACCAGCGGCTCTGCACCGACGCCGATCCCCGCTGCCGCGGCTGGTCGCAGTGCCACCGCTCGCGCTGGGCACCGGACTCGGTGCTCCCCGCGCTCGCCGCCGCCTGACCCGGCCGGCCCCGGCGCGACCTCGTGCCCGAGCCCGCTGTCGAGCAGGATCGGGCGAGGTCGCGCCGGGCGCCGGAGGTCAGCGGGCCGGGCCGGCGGAGCGGCCGCCGCGTACCTCCAACTGCTCCAGCAGGGTCGCGGTGGCCGCGGCGACCGCGGCGACCGCCGCGTCGAAGGCCGCGGCGTTGTGCGCGGCGGGCTTGCGGAAGCCCGAGATCTTCCGGACGTACTGCAAGGCCGCGGCCTCGACGTCCGCCGGGGTCACCTCGGGGACGTACGGCTCACGAAGGGTCTTGATGCTCCGGCACACGGCTCCTCCTCGTTCGTTCGGTCTTCTCGGCCCGGATACGCTGTGCGGGTCATGACTACCGCAGCGGCGAGCAGCCCGCGCACCTACCAGGTGCGCACGTACGGCTGCCAGATGAACGTGCACGACTCCGAGCGCATCTCCGGGCTGCTGGAGCAGGCGGGCTACGTGCGCGCCGCCGAGGCCGACGACAACCCGGACGTGGTGGTGTTCAACACCTGCGCGGTCCGGGAGAACGCCGACAACCGGCTCTACGGCAACCTCGGTCACCTGCGCCCCGTCAAGGACAGGCACCCGGGGATGCAGATCGCCGTCGGCGGCTGCCTGGCCCAGAAGGACCGCGGCGAGATCGTCCGCAGGGCGCCCTGGGTGGACGTGGTCTTCGGCACGCACAACATCGGGTCGCTGCCGGTGCTGCTGGAGCGGGCCCGGCACAACGCCGCCGCCGAGGTGGAGATCCTCGAATCCCTCGACGTCTTCCCCTCGACGCTGCCCACCCGGCGCGAGTCCACGTACGCCGGCTGGGTGTCGATCTCCGTCGGCTGCAACAACACCTGCACGTTCTGCATCGTGCCCTCCCTGCGCGGCAAGGAGAAGGACCGCCGCCCCGGCGACATCCTCTCCGAGGTGCGCGCCCTGGTCGACGAGGGCGTGCTGGAGGTGACCCTGCTCGGGCAGAACGTCAACTCCTACGGTGTGGAGTTCGGCGACCGGCTCGCCTTCGGCAAGCTGCTGCGGGCCTGCGGCGACATCGACGGGCTGGAGCGGGTCCGGTTCACCAGCCCGCACCCGAAGGACTTCACCGACGACGTCATCGCCGCGATGGCCGAGACGCCGAACGTCTGCCACTCGCTGCACATGCCGCTGCAGTCCGGCTCCGACGACGTGCTGCGGGCCATGCGCCGCTCGTACCGGGCGGAGCGCTACCTGGGCATCATCTCCAAGGTGCGGGCGGCGATGCCGGACGCGGCGATCACCACGGACATCATCGTCGGCTTCCCGGGCGAGACCGACGCCGACTTCGAGCGCACCCTGGACGTGGTCCGCGAGGCCCGGTTCTCCTCGGCGTTCACCTTCCAGTACTCCAAGCGCCCCGGCACCCCGGCCGCCACCATGGACGGCCAGCTGCCCAAGCAGGTCGTCCAGGAGCGCTACGAGCGGCTGATCGCCTGCGTCGAGGAGATCACCTGGGCGGAGAACAAGAAGCTCGTGGGGGAGACCGTCGAGGTGCTGGTCGCCGTCGGCGAGGGGCGCAAGGACGAGCGCACCGGACGGATGTCCGGCCGGGCCCGGGACGGCCGCCTGGTGCACTTCGACGCCGGTTCCCTCGCCGGGCGGATCCGCCCCGGCGACATCGTGCACACCACCGTCACGTACGCCGCCCCGCACCACCTCAACGCCGACGGCGAGCCGCTGTCGCACCGGCGCACCCGGGCCGGCGACGCGGCCGAGGCGGGACGCTCCCCGCGTACCCCCGGGGTGCTGCTCGGGCTGCCCACGATCGGCGCGCCGGCCGCGGCGCCCGCGCCGACGACGGGCTGCGCCGCGCACTGACCCGCGACCGGCCGGGGCCTCCGCGCGGAGGCCCC
>NZ_JBPQTP010000117.1:0-20653 GCF_051386395.1 Micromonospora sp. URMC 106 | reverse complement strand
CTTCTGCGGCGGGCTGGTCGGCCCGCCGGAGAAGTCGACGTCGCTGCACAGGTAGTACGACTGGTCCAGGTGGCTGGCCTGCCAGATCGTGTAGACGACGTGCCGACCGGTCCGCCCCGGCGCGTTCGCCGGGATCTCGATGGAGACGCCGCTGGTCTCCGGCTTCCACTCAGACGCGGGGGTGTTGCCGATCTGACCAACCAGTTCCAGGTCGTCCCAGCCCAGCGGTTCGGTGAGGGCGTTGTAGCCCTGCTTCGTCACGTACACCCGGATGTAGTCGGCGCCGTGACTGGCCTGGTCGTGCAGGCGGACCCGGAAGCTGCTGGAGACCGGGGCGGTCTTCCAGGCGCCCACCGCGTCGAGGGCGTTGTAGCGGCCGCCCTCGGTCCGGCCGGCGGAGCAGAGCTGGCCGTTCGGGATGGCGGCCTGGTGGTTGCCGGCGACGCCCTCGCGGAACAGCCCGTTCCAGTTCCACATGGCATTCGGGTTGGCCTGCCAGGCCTGCCAGCACATCGGGTCCTCGGTGGCCATCCGGGGATTCTGGAAGTCGCTGCCCCAGCGCTGCCAGCAGCCGTAGTTGCGGGACGCCGGGTCGACCACGGAACCGTGCGCCGAGACCGGGTTGGCCAGGGCCGTGGCCAGCAGGAGGGCGGCGGTCGCCGCGACGGCGAGCAGCCACCCCGGGCGGGATGATCGGAGATGAGTGGACATGGAGCCCCCGGTGGGAGAGGTCGGACGACGACGCCCGGACGGCCGGGAGTTGCCCCTCCCGTGCGCGTTGCGTGGCTCCGCGACGGCTCTGCCCGGAGGCTGCCATATTTATCGGATTTGGTCAATGCCTTCCCGGCGCATCGGCGTGTGCGGGATGCCGTCCTCGACGTAGTCGGGGCCGCTGACGGCGAAGCCGTGCCGGGCGTAGAAGTCGACCAGGTGGGACTGGGCCTCCAGCACGCACGGGCGGCCGCCGACCACCTCCAGGGCCGCCGTCATCAGCCGGCCGGCGTGCCCGCCACCGCGCGCCCGTGGCGCGACCACCACCCGACCGATCCGCGCCAGGCCGCCCGGGTCGTCGAGGATCCGCAGGTACGCGACCGGCGCACCCTCGTCGTCGAGCCACAGGTGCCGCGTGCCGGGCTCGACGTCGCGCCCGTCGAGTTCCGGGTACGGGCACGCCTGCTCGACCACGAACACGTCGATCCGGAGTCGGAGCAGGTCGTGGAAGGTGCGGGCGTCCAGGTCGGCGAAGCGGGCGATCCGGATCGCAAGGTGCTGCTGCGGCATGCGGCGATCCTAGATCGACTCACCGGCTCCGCGTGTCGCCGAGGGACTCCAGCAGGATCCGCAGGGTGTCCGCGAGGGCGTCGCGCTGCGCCCCGGTGAGCGCGGCGAGCAGCCGCTGCTCCGTGGCGACGTGGTCGGGCAGGACCCGGTCGATGAGCGCCAGGCCCTCGTCGGTGAGGGCGACCTGCACCGCGCGGCCGTCCGTGTCGCTGCGGGTGCGGGTCACCAGGTTGCGTGCCTCGAGCCGGTCGAGCCGCTGGGTGACGGCGCCGGAGGTGACCATCGACGAGCGCATCAACTGGGTGGGGGTCAGCCGGTGCGGCGGATCGCTGCGGCGCAGGGTGGCGAGCACGTCGAAGGACGCGGAGTCGAGGCCGTGCGCGCTGAACGTGCGGTGCAGTTCCGCCCCGGCGATCCGGTACAGCCGGGACACGCGACCGAACACCCCCATCGGGGAGGCGTCCAGATCCGGTCGCTGGGCGGCCCACTGCTCCAGCACCCGGTCGACGTGATCGGCCATCCGCCCACCCTAGCAGCGGTGCCTTAGCGGTGAGGTAGTTCATACCCGACCCGGCACCATTTACCTTAGCGCTGAGATAATTTGTCTCAGTGCTAAGTAAACGAACGCTCGTCCTCGGCGTGACCGCGCTCGCCCCGGCGATCTGGGGGACCACCTACCTCGTCACCACCGAACTGCTGCCCCCACAGCGCCCGCTGCTGGCCGCCGTGGTGCGCGCCCTGCCCGCCGGCCTCCTCCTGATCGCGGTCACCCGGCGGCTGCCCAGTGGGGCGTGGTGGTGGCGGGCGGCGGTGCTCGGCGCCCTGAACATCGGGTTCTTCTTCGCGCTGCTGTTCGTCGCCGCGTACCGGCTCCCGGGCGGCGTCGCCGCGACCGTCGGCGCGGTGCAGCCGCTCCTGGTCGCCGCGCTCTCCGCCGGTGTGCTCGGCGACCGGCTGACCCCGCGCACCGTGCTCGCCGGCGCCGCCGGGGTGGCCGGGGTGGGGCTGCTGGTGCTGCGGGCGGACGCCCGCCTCGACGGCGTCGGCGTCCTCGCCGCCCTCGGTGGCGCGGTGGTCATGGCCGTCGGGGTGGTGCTCAGCAAGCGGTGGTCGTCGTCGGCGCCCCTGCTGGCCACCACGGGCTGGCAGCTCGCCGCCGGCGGCCTGCTGCTCATCCCGGTCGCCGTGCTGGTCGAGGGACCGCCACCGGTGCTGACGACGGGGAACCTGGCCGGCTACGGCTACCTGACGTTCGTCGGCTCCGCGCTCGCCTACGCCCTCTGGTTCCGGGGCATCCGCGCCCTGCCGCCCACCACCGTCACCTTCCTCGGCCTGCTCAGCCCGCTGGTGGCCACGGCGTTGGGCTGGCTCGTGCTCGACCAGCGGCTCACCGCCGCGCAACTGCTGGGCGGTGCGGTCGTCCTCGCCGCCATCGTGACGCAGTCCCGCCGGCCCCGCCCGTCCCCGGACGTCGCCCCGCCTCCGGCGGCCACCGCGTCCCCGTCGGCCGCCCCGCCCTCGGCGGCCACCGCGTCCACCCCCGGCGGGTGAGCGGCCGATCGACCGCGAACCGGTCAGCCACCAGCCAACGGGGCGCCGCCCCGCCACACCGGACAGGTCCCGACAGGAGAGCCATGCACATCACCGTCTTCGGAGCGGCCGGCAACGCCGGCCGCCGGATCACCGCCGAGGCGTCGGCCCGCGGTCACCTCGTCACCGCGGTCGTCCGCGATCCGGCGCGCGCCCCGGACCTGCCGGCCGGCGCCGTCGTCGCGCGGGGCGACGCCGCCGACGTCGACGACGTGGTCGCGCTGAGCGCCGGCCGGGACCTCGTGATCGGCGCCACCCGCCCGGCGCCCGGCCGGGAGGCCGACCTGGTCACCGTCACCCGCGCCCTGCTGGCCGGTGTCGCCCGGACGGGGGTACGGCTGCTGCTGGTCGGCGGCGCCGCGACCCTGACCGTCGCGGGCGCGGGCGGCCGCACCGTCGTCGACGATCCGGCCTTTCCCGCCGAGTGGCGGGCCATCGCGCTGGCCTGCCGGGACCAGCTCGACGTGTGCCGGGCCGACACCGAGGCCGACTGGGCCTACCTGAGCCCGCCCGCGCTGCTCGTGCCCGGGGAGCGCACCGGCCGCTACCGGCTGGGCGCCGACACCCTGGTGGTCGGCGCGGACGGTGCCTCGACCATCTCGTACGAGGACCTGGCGGTGGCGCTGCTGGACGAGGCCGAGCGGCCGAGGCACCACCGGGCGAGGTTCACCGTCGGGTACTGACAGCGGCGCTCGGCCGGTGTGTCGTGCCGGCCCGGTGGCGGGTCCCCCGCGCCTGGTGCGCGGGGGAGCGGCGGTGCGGCGACCGCCCGGTCACGCCGGCCGGGCGCCGACGGCGTCGCGGATCTCGGCGCCCTGGGCGCCCTCCTCCGCCCGGGCGCAGTGCGCGCAGCAGAAGAACCGGCCGGACACCTCCACCCCGTGTCCGACGATCTTGATCTGGCAGTGCTCGCAGATCGGCGCCATCTTGTGTACGGCGCACTCGAAGCAGTCGAACGTGTGCACGTCGCCGCTGACGGTCCGCACCTCGAACGCCATCCAGTAGTCGTTACCGCAGACCTCGCAGGTTGCCACGACATAACCCCCCGAAACAGGACACGTTTTCCCCAGCGTGAGGCATGGGCGTGGATCCGCCGGTCGAAACGGGCAACCCGGCCCGACCCGGCGGCGTGTCGCCCCCGGCGTGTCGGGCGTTGTACCCGGTGACCGCGTAACGCCCCGGAGGAAGACGACATGATCAAGCGGAACAAGCTCTTCGGCAACCAGACCCGGGTCACCTTCAGCCTGCCCCGCGACACTCCGCCCGGCGCCGTCAGCGTGGTCGGCTGCTTCAACGGGTGGGAGCCGGGGCGGCACGAGCTGGTCCCGCGCCGCGACGGCACCCGCACGGTCACGGTGCGCCTCGGTCCGGGCGAGTACCGATTCCGCTATCTCGCCAGCGGCGGCGTGTGGCTGGACGACGACTCCGCCGACCGGGTGGACGAACGGGGCAGCCTGCTGCTGCTCTGACGGGCGCGGGCGGTTCAGGCTCGTCGATGTTTTTATCGACAGGAGTCTTTACTGTTAACAAGGTTTAATTTATGTTGGGTGGCACCTCACCAGCCCGAAGCGCTAAGGAGCTGCCACCATGCGCCGAAGAATCACGATCCCGCTCGTGGCGACGGGCGCCGTCGTCTCCACCCTGGCCGTCGCGGCGCCCGCCCAGGCCCACGGCTACGTCTCCGGGCCGCCGAGCCGCCAGGCCCTCTGCGCCCAGGGCCGGGTCCCCGACTGCGGGCAGATCAAGTACGAGCCGCAGAGCGTGGAGGGCCCGAAGGGGCTGCGCAGCTGCCACGCCGGCATCGCCCACTTCGCCGTCCTGAACGACGACAGCCGGGGCTGGCCCGCCACCTCGGTCGGCTCCTCTGTGACGTTCACCTGGACCAACACGGCCCGGCACGCCACCAGCAACTGGGAGTACTTCATCGGCGGGACCCGGGTGGCCGTCTTCAACGGCGGTGGGCAGCAGCCCGGGGCCACCGTCTCGCACACCGTCAACCTGGGCGGCTACCCGGGGCGGCAGAAGGTCCTCGCCGTGTGGAACATCGCGGACACCGCCAACGCGTTCTACTCCTGCGTGGACCTCCAGGTCGGCGGGGGCGGCAACCCGTCGCCCACCCCGACGACGCCGGCCCCGTCGCCCACCGCGACCCCCACCGCCGCCCCGACCACCCCGCCCGCGCCGGGGGGCACGTGGACGACGGGTCGGGCGTACCAGATCGGTGACCAGGTCACCTACGGCGGCCTGACGTACCGCTGCCGCCAGGCGCACACGGCGATCCCCGGCTGGGAGCCGCCGCACGTGCCGGCGCTCTGGACCCAGGTCTGACCGGACGGGTGCGGCCGGCCTCGGCGCCCGCCGCACCCGTCACCACCCCCGGATCGGAGTACGCGATGCGACGGCTGCCCACGGTCGCCCTGCTCGCCGCCCTGCTGCTGGTGCCCGGCTGCACCGCGCGGACCGCCCCGGCGGCGCCCGTCCCCACGCCCCCGGGGGCCTCCGCGGCCACCGGGATGAGCGGCCTGGACGTGGTCTTCCTGGCCACGTTGGCGGCACACACCGAGCAGACGCTGGAGATGGTGCGGCTCAGCCGCGACCGGGTGACCGACCCGAAGCTGCGCACCCTGGTCGCCGCCATCGAGGTCACCGAGTCCGACGAACTCGCCACGATGCGCGGCTGGCTGCGGGACGCCGGGCCGGCCGTGGCCGAGGCCGTCCGCCGGCACGACCACGGAGGGCACGGGATCGCCGCCGAGGACATGGCGCGCCTGCGCGCCGCCCCGGACGGGGCGGTCGACCGCGTCCTGCTCGACCTGCTCGCCCCGCACCAGGACGCGGCGGCCGACCTGGCCCGGGCGCACCAGACGGTCGGCGCCGATGCGCGGGTACGCGACCTCGCCCGGCGCGTCGAGCAGTCCCGTACGGCCGAGGTCTCGCTGATGGCCGGCCTGGCGGCGGCCCGGCGGGCCTGACGCCGGGCGCACCGCCAACGGGATGGCCTGCCCCCGGCGCGCGCCGTCGGCCGGCCCGACCTCCCCGCCGTCGCTCCCGGCGGCCCCATCCTCCCGGGCCGCCGCCGTCGGAGGCGTGCGCCTCAGGCGTCGGCGCGCGGCTCCAGCCGGATGGAGACGGAGTTGACGCAGTGCCGGGTGTCCTTCGGGGTGAAGCCCTCGCCCCGGAAGACGTGGCCGAGGTGGCTGTCGCAGCGCGCGCAGCGGATCTCGGTGCGGCTCATCCCCAGGCTGCGGTCCTCGATCTCCTTCACCGCGCCGGGGATGGCGTCGTCGAAGCTGGGCCACCCGCAGTGCGAGTCGAACTTCGTGTCGCTCGGGTAGAGCTCCGCGCCGCAGGCCCGGCAGCGGTAGATCCCCGGCGTCTTGGTGTCGACGTACTCGCCGGTCCACGGGCGCTCGGTGCCGGCCTCCCGCAGCACCCGGAACTCCTCGGGGCTGAGCCGGACCCGCCACTCTTCCTCGGTGCGGGGCAGTTCGCTCTCGTCAAGACTCACCCGCCAACGGTACGCCGGACGTCGGGGGTGTGGCATATGGTCGCGCAATGGGTGGCACGAAGGCCGCGGCCGAAGAGATCGAGGTGGCCGGGCACACCGTACGGCTGACCAGCCCGGAGCGGATCATCTTCCCGCAACGCGGCTTCACGAAGGCCGACGTCTTCCACTACTACGTGGCGGTGGGCGACGGCATCATGCGCGCCCTGCGCGACCGCCCCACCACGTTGCAGCGCTTCCCCGAGGGCGTCGAGGGGGAGATGTTCTTCCAGAAGCGGGTGCCGACCCGGGGCGTGCCGCCGTGGGTGCGGACCGCCACCATCAGCTTCCCGAGCGGCCGCAGCGCGGCGGAGCTCTGCCCGGCCGACCTGGCCCACGTGGCCTGGGCCGCCCAGATGGGCACGATCGTGTTCCACCCGTGGCCCGTGCGCGCCGCCGACGTCGACCGCCCCGACGAGCTGCGCATCGACCTCGACCCGCAGCCCGGCACCGACTTCGCCGACGCGGTCGCCGCCGCGGGGGAGCTGCGCGGGCTCCTCGACGAGCTGGGCGTCACCGGCTGGCCGAAGACCTCCGGCGGTCGCGGCGTGCACGTCTACCTGCGGATCGCGCCCCGCTGGACGTTCACCGAGGTGCGCCGGGCCACCATCGCGCTGGCCCGGGAGCTGGAGCGGCGGCGGCCGGAGCTGGTCACCACCGCCTGGTGGAAGGAGCAGCGCGGCACCCGCGTCTTCGTCGACTACAACCAGATGGCCCGGGACCGCACGATCGCCTGCGCCTACTCGCTGCGGGCCAACGCCCGGGCCACCGTCTCCACCCCGGTCACCTGGGACGAGCTGCCCGACGTCGACCCCGACGACTTCGACCTGCGCACCGTCCCGGCCCGACTGGCCGAGCGCGGCGACCCGCACGCTGGCATCGACGACACGGCGTGGGACATCAGCCCGCTGCTGGAGTGGGCCGACCGGGACGCCGTCGCCGGCCAGGGCGACATGCCGTACCCGCCGGACCACCCGAAGATGCCCGGCGAGCCGAAGCGGGTGCAGCCCTCCAAGGACCGCGACCGCCCCCGCTGACCGGCGCGTGCCGCCATGGTCCGGGCGGTCGTCCGGCCGCCGGACGACGCGGCCGTCAGCGCCGGTCGGCGAACCTCTCGACGGCCTCCTTGGCCGAACGCAGGTCCGCGCCGGTCGCCTTCCGGTACGCCGCGATGGCCTTGATCTTGTCGCCCCGGGCCAGGTGGTCGCGGACCTCCGGCGGCACGGGCGAGGGGTCCACCACGCCCAGGTGGTCCATCACGAGTTGGAGCCGACGCTCGATCTCGGTGAGCCGGTAGGCGGTCCGGGTCTGCTGGGCGGTGCCCGGCAGCTGGGCGGCGAGCAGCGCGACGAAGGCGACCATGAGCACGGTGAGGGCGATCTCCATCCGGCGATGGAAGCACAGCGCCGCCATCCCCGTCCGCCCCGCGCCCCGGGCGGCGCCGGCCGGATAACGATCATGTAACGGGCGCGAACCTTTCCCGGCCCGTCGCCGCTCTCCCTGATCGTCGGCCCGAGGGGGCCAGGGGAGGGCGTCGGATGAAGCTGGTGTGGAGGCGGGCCCAGGAGGCACGGGGGCTGCTGCTCGCCGCGGTGGTCGCGGCCCTCGTGGCGGTCGCGTTGGTGACCGGGCTCTCCGACTACAACCGCCGGGCCGTCGAGGCCGGCCAGCGCGCCCTGCTCGCCGGGGCGTCCTCCGAGGAGCGCAGCCTGCTGGTCAGCGGCGCGGCCGGCCGGGACGCGGCCGAGTTCGCCACCCGCGACCGGGCGGTCCGCGACGGGTTCGCCGCCGGCCTCGGCGGGGCGCCGGTCACCGTCAACGCCGCCCGGTACGGCGACGGGCGGGAGCTGACCGGCGACCTGGGCCCGGTCGTCCGGGAGGGCGACGACCCCGTCTTCGCCAGCCTCGTGACCCTCGACGACCTGCCCCGCTACGCGGAACTGAGCAGCGGCGCGTGGCCCGCGCCCGGGGCGTCCCCGGTGCAGGTGACGCTGCCCGAGAAGGTCGCCGCCGCGCTCGGGATGGCCGCCGGCGACCGGGTGCCGATGCTGGACCGCCGGTCCGACCGGTCCAGCGAGGTGGTGCTCGTCGGGACGTGGCGCCCGCGCGACCCGGCCGACCCGTACTGGCGGCTGGCGCCCGGAACCGGCGCCGGCAGCGCGGCGGACTCCGGCACCTCGTACGGGCCGTTCGTGCTGGACCGGGCCGACTTCGTCGCCACCTACCCGGGCGCGGTGTCGGCGTCCTGGGTGGTCGAGCCGGACCTCGCGGCGGTGGCCCGCGCCGGCCGGCTGCTCGACGCGCGGCAGGCGCTGACCGCCGCCGTCGCCGAGGTGCCCGAGGCCGCCGGGCTGGGCTCCTCGGCGCAGACCGTCACGGCGATCGACGGGCTCCTCGACCGCGTCGCCCGGGCCGACCTGGTCGGCCGCTCCTCGCTGGCGACGCCGCTGCTGCTGATCGTGGTCCTCGGCGGGTACGCGCTGGTGCTGGTCGCCGCGCTGCTGCACGAGGACCGGCGGGGCCAGACGGCCCTGCTGCGGGCGCGGGGCGCGGCGCGGCGACAGTTGGCCGGCCTCGCCGCCCGGGAGGCGACGCTGGTCGTCCTGCCGGCGGCCGTGCTGGGGCCGCTGGTCGCCGGCGAGGCGCTGCGGCAGGTGGGCGCCGACGGGCCGGCCGGGCTGGCGCTCACCCCCGGCAACACCACGCTGGTCTGGGCGGCGGCCGCCGCCACCGCCGCCGGCTGCCTGGTCGCGATGGTCGTCCCCACGCTGCGCGGGGCCGGCACGTACGTCGCCGACATGGCCGCCCGGTCCCGTCCGACCCGGGCCGCCGCCGTGCAGCGGGCCAGCGTCGACCTCGTGCTGGTCGGGTTCGCGGTGCTGGCCTGGACCCAACTGCGGCAGTACTCCTCGCCGGTCACCGGGGCCGGCGGCCGGTTCGGGGTCGACCCGTTGCTGGTCGCCGCCCCGACGCTCGGCGTGCTCGCCGGCGCGGTGGTGGCGCTGCGGCTGCTGCCGCCGGCGACCCGGTTCGCCGAGCGGTTCGTCGACCGCCGGCCGTGGACGGCGACCATGTTCGGCATGTGGCAGGCGGGCCGCCGGCCGCACGCCGGCCCGGTGCTGCTGCTCGCGCTCGCCGTCGGCGGCAGCACCCTGGCCTGGTCCCTGGTCACCACCGGCGAACGCTCGCAGGCCGACCAGGCCGACCACACCGTCGGCGCCGACCTGCGGGTGGTCGAGCGCGCCGGGGTCGCCCCGGACGGACGGGCCGGGCAACTCGCGGCGCTGCCCGGTGTCGAGCGGCTGCTGCCGGCCGCGCGGGACGAGATCCGCGTCGGCCGTGACGACCTGCCGACCACCGTGGTGGCCCTCGACGCGGCGAACGCGGCCGGCCTCGTGCGGCTCAACGAGCGGCTGGCCGGCGAGCCGGTGCCGGCGCTGCTGGACCGGCTGACCCGGGCCCGCGGCGCGCCGACCGGCGTCGACCTGCCCGCCGGGACCCGCTCGCTCACCGGCACGGTACGCACCCCGGTCCGCGACGCCGTGGCGCCGCACCGGGTCGGGGTGTCGGTGCTGCTCACCCGGGCGGACGGGCTGGCCTTCCGGCTGCCGGTGGCCAGCGGCGGCAGCGACGGACGGCCGGTGCCGTTCACCGTCGCGCTGCCCGAGGGGGCGGGAGTCCTGCGGCTCGCCGGCTTCGAGGCCGACGCCGGGGACGCGCGCGGCCGGGCGTACGGCCTGACAGTGGCCGACCTGCGACTGGTCGGCGCCGACGGCGCGGCCCGGCCGGCGCAGCTCGACGGCGACTGGATCAGCACCAACGGCGCGCGCAGCGGCCTGACCGCGACCGTCCGGGCCACCGGACTCAGCGGCGGGATGGAGGTCGAGTACCTGGCGGGCGGCCGGTTCGCGTTCCAGCCGTCGAGCCGCTTCGTGGTGGTGCCGGCGGGTGAGAAGCGGCCGGTGCCGGCACTGGTGACCCCGGGGGTCCGCGAGGCGCTGAGCCTGCGGATCGGCGACACCGTCGACCTGCCGCTGTCCGGCGCCACGGTGCCGGTGATCCTGGTCGGCGAGGTGGCGAAGGTGCCGTCCACCGTCGGGGAGGGCGTGCTGCTGGACCTGCCGGCGACCACGGACTGGCTGATCCGACACCGGGGCGCGGTCCGCCCGGTGACCGAGTGGTGGCTGCGGACCGACGACGGCGGGCACGACGCGGCGGTCCGCGCGGCGGCGGAGCTGGCCGGCACCACGTTGCTGGACCGGCGGGAGGTGGCCGAGCGGGCCGCGGCCGACCCGTACTGGCAGGGCACCCGCACCGGCCTGCTCGCCGCGGCGCTGGGCTCGGTGCTGCTGGCCCTGGTCGGGCTGATCGTCGACGTGTGGGCGACCGCCCGGCACCGGCTGGGGGAGTTCGCCGTGCTGCACACGCTGGGCGCCAGCCCCCGGCTGCTGGCCCGGGCGCTGCTGGCCGAGCAGACCTTCCTGGCGGGGATCGGCGTCGGGGTCGGGCTGCTGCTCGGCGCGGCGGTCGGCGCCACCATGGCCCCGCTGGTCATCCTCACGCCGTCCGCCGGCCGGCCGGTGCCCGAGGCGGCCTTCGTGCTGCCCTGGACGCCGATCGGCGCGACCGCGCTCGGCCTGCTGCTGGCGGCGCTCGCCTTCAGCGCGTTCATCGCCCTCGGCATCCGGCACCGGGTCGCCGTGGCGCAGCTGCGGATCGGGGGAGACCGGTGACCGGATGGTACGCGGAGACGACCAGGAGCGGAGGGGGAACGTGGTGAGCATCGGCGCGGTCGCCCGCCGGGTACGGGCGCACAGCGGACAGTTCCTGCTCCTCGGGATGCTGGCGCTGGTCGTGACACTGCTGATCAGCGGCACGCCCCGGATCGTCAACCACCTCAGCGAAGAGGGGCTGCACGAGCACCTGGCCGGCCAGCCGGCCGCCCGCCGCGACCTGACCTACTCCTCGGCGCCGCTCACCTTCGGCCGGGGCGATCGTCAGGTCACGCAACTGCACCGCGCCGAGTTGGACGCGCTGCAGTCCGGCATGCCGCCGCGGGTCCGGGAGGCGATCGAGCAGCGCTGGTACACGGCCGAGGAGTACGCCCCGCGCCGGCTGGCCGGCCCGGACCTGGCGGCGAGGAACCTCCTGGTCGATCTCAGCCTGCGCGTCGCGCCGGGGATCGAGGAGGCCGGCCGGCTGGTCGACGGCCGCTGGCCCGAGGACGACCGGGCCGAGGGCGAGCCGGTGCAGATGGCGCTGAGCGAGAAGGTCGCCCGGCGGTTCAACCTGCGCGTCGGCAGCCGCCTGGTGCTGCGGCCGACCGGCCCGGACGGCCCGCAGGTGGTCACCCCGGTGACCGTGGTCGGCGTGTTCGCGCCCACCGACCCCGCGGACGGCATCTGGGCCGGGCTGCCGTCGCTGCTGGAGGTCATCGAGCCGCCGGGCGACGCGCAGCCGTTCGTGGGCGTCGGGGTGGTCGGGGCCGCCGCCCTGGACGGTCAGGCCGCGGCCGGCCTGCCGGTGCGGTTCACCTGGCGCTACCGGATGGGTACCGACGGCGTCAGCTTCCTCAACCTGACCGAGACGATCGACAGCCTGCAACGGATGACCCGGGAGGTCCCGGCCGGTCGTACCCTCGTCCAGGGCGCCGACATCCCGCTGCGGGAGTTCGCCGCCGCGGTCGACTCCGCCCGTACCGTCCTCGCCGTGATCGGGGCCGGTGTCCTGGCGACCCTGGCCGGGCTGACCACACTCGCCGCCGTGCTGGCGGTCCGGCGACGACGCGACGAGTTCGTCCTGCTGCGCGCCCGTGGTGGCGCGGCCACCGTGGGCGCCCGGCGGACCCTGGCCGAGTCGGCGCTGGCGATCCTGCCGGCGGCCGTGCTGGGCTCGCTGCTCGGCACGCTGGTGCCGGGGCCGGTGGGGAACACCGCGCCGCTTCTCGTCGGGGCGGCCGTGCTGCTCGTCCTGGCCCTGCCGGCGACCACGCTCCTCGCCGCGCCGGCCGGTGGGCTGGCCCGCCGGGACCTGGTCCGGCTCCGCCCGTCCGCCCGCCGGGTCACCGTGGAGGCGTTCCTGCTCCTGCTGGCCGGGCTGGCGGTCGTGCTGCTGCGGCGACGCGGCCTGACCCTCGGTGAGGTCGATCCGCTGCTGGTCTCGGTGCCGGTGCTGCTCGCGGTGGCGGCGGCGGTGCTGGCGCTGCGGGCGTACCCGTGGCCGCTGCGGCTGGTCAGCCGGCTCGCCGCCCGCACCCGCGGCAGCGTCGCGTTCCTGGGCACCGCCCGGGCCGGCCGCTCGGCGGCGGCCACCCCGCTGGTCGTGGTGGTGCTGGCCGTGGCGACCGCGGCGTTCTGCGCGGTGCTGGCTGGCGGCATCGAGGCCAGCCGGGACCGGTACGCCAGCCGCACCGTGCCGGGCGACGCGTTGATCACCGGCGACCGGCTCGCCCCGGACACCGGCGCCCACCTGGAGCGGCTGCCCGGGGTGCGGGCCTCGGCCGCGGTGCTCGACGAGCCGGCGCAGCGGGTGGCGACGGACGAGGCCGGCACCGCCGCCCGGATGGGTCCCGCGCACGTGCTGGTGGTCGACGGCCCGGGGCTGGACCGGCTCACCCGGTCCGCGGGCGTCGACGTCCCGGTACCCGCGGCGCTGCTCGCCCCGGGCGGGCGGCCCGGCCCGCTGCCCGCGGTGGTCTCCCCGGCGGTCGCCGCCGACCTGGCCGAGGCCGGGCTGGCCGACTCCGCCTTCGTCACCGTGCAGGGCCAGCGGTACGAGTTCCGGGTCGCCGACCGTGCCGAGACCTTCCCGCTGCTGCGGCCGGAGAGCGACCGGTTCGTCGTCCTGCCGTGGCAGGCTCTGCCCGGTCGTGCCGCCGACCCGGTGCCGACCGGGTTCCTGGTGGCCGGCGACAACCTCGACGTCGACGCGCTGCGCCGGGTTGGCGACGAGGGTCAGTCCCGGTACCAGACCGGCGGCGCGGTGACCGGCGGCGAACGGCCGCGCGGCGTCGACGTGCTCACCTGGGCGGACACCCGTCGCCGGTTGGGTGACGGCGGCGCGAACGGGGTGCTCGCCTTCGGCTTCGCCGCCGGCGCCGCCGGCGGGACCGTGCTCGGCCTGCTCGCGATCGCCTTCACGGTGCTGGCCGGCGCCCGGGCGCGTGGCCAGGTGCTGTCCCGGCTGCGCACCCTCGGCCTGTCCCGCCGGCAGTGGCGCGGGCTGCTGCTGGTGGAGCTGGCTCCGCTGGTGGGCGTCTCGGTGCTCACCGGCGCGTTGGTCGGGACGATCCTGCCGCTGCTGCTCACGCCGGTGCTCGGCCTGTCCGCCTTCACCGGTGGGGTCCCGGTCCAGGTGGCGTTCGAGCCCGGCCTGGTGGCCGGGGTCGTCCTGCTCGGCGCGGTCGCCCTCGGCTTCGCGGTCGCCGTCGAGGCCCTGAACAACCGCCGGATGCGCCTCGGCGAGGTGCTCCGGCTCGGAGAGGAGAGCTGACATGACCGCTACCGCGGAGACCACCGCCGTGCCGGACCTGGCCACCCTGCAACAACGGGCCGCCCAGCGGGCGGCGGAACGGGCCGGCGGCCGGGACCGGTTGCGCGGCCACATCGTCTGCGACGGCCTGGTCCGGATCTTCAAGAGCGAGGGGGTGGAGGTGGTCGCCCTCCAGGGGCTCGACCTGGTCATCGACCGGGGCGAGCTGGTGGCGATCGTGGGGGCCTCCGGCTCGGGGAAGTCGACCCTGCTGAACATCCTCTCCGGGCTGGACACCCCCACCGCCGGCATCGCCCGGGTCGGGGACTACGACCTGCTCAACCTCTCCGCGCGGCGGCGGCTGAGCTACCGCCGCAACATGGTCGGATTCGTCTGGCAGCAGACCGGTCGCAACCTGCTGCCGTACCTGAGCGCGCTGGAGAACGTCGAGCTGCCGATGCGGCTGGCCGGGCGGCGGGGCGGCCGACGGGCCCACCGCGAGCGGGCCCGCGAGCTGCTCGACCTGGTCGGCGTGGGCTACTGCGCCGACCGGCGGCCCGGGCAGCTCAGCGGCGGCGAGCAGCAGCGCTGCGCCGTGGCGGTGGCGGTGGCCAACGACCCCGAGGTGCTCTTCGCCGACGAGCCGACCGGTGAGCTGGACGAGGCGACCGGCGCGGACGTGTTCGGGGCGCTGCGCACCATCAACGCCGAGCTGGGCGTCACCGTCGTGGTGGTCACCCACGACCACGCCGTGGCCGACCAGGTCCGCCGGACCGTCGCGATCCGCGACGGCCGGACCGCCTCCGAGGTACGCCGGACCGCGCGGGTCGGCGCGGACGGCAGCACCGAGCTGGTCAGCGAGGAGTACGCCGTGCTGGACCGCACCGGCCGGATGCAGCTGCCGGCGTCCTTCGTCGACGCGCTGTCGTTGCGGGACCGGGTGCGGCTCAACCTGGAACCGGACCACGTGGAGGTGCGGCCGGGCGACCGGGCCCGGGACGAGTCGGAGGCGCCGCGATGAGCGGGCGTGGAGTCAGTGGGTACCGCGCGGTCGGCCGGGTCCGTCGCGCCGAGCAGAGCGGGACGGTGTCATGAGCGAGCGGGACGTGGCGACGGACGGGCGGCCGGACCCGGCGGGGATCGCGGTCACCGACGAGGTGGTCCGGGTGGAGGGGATCAGCCGCACCTTCGGCCGCGGTGAGCACGCGGTGCACGCCGTGCGGGACGTGTCGTTCTCGGCCGGGCGGGGCGAGCTGGTCGCCGTGCGGGGGCGCTCCGGGGCGGGCAAGACGACCCTGCTGAACCTGGTCGGCGGGCTGGACCGGCCCGACTCGGGCCGGGTGGTGGTGGCCGGGCACGACGTGACCGGGGCCGGCGAGCGGGAGTTGCTGGAGCTGCGCCGCGGCACCGTCGGCTTCGTGTTCCAGACCTTCGGGTTGGTGCCGATCCTGTCCGCCGCGGAGAACGTCGGCGTGCCGCTGCGGCTGGCGCGGGTCCCGGCCGCCGAGCGGGAGGAGCGGGTGGCGGTGCTGCTGGAGCTGGTCGGCCTGGGTGCGCACGCCGCGCAGCGGCCGTACGAGCTCTCGGGCGGGCAGCAGCAGCGGGTGGCGGTGGCCCGGGCCCTGGCCAACGAGCCGGACCTGCTGATCGCCGACGAGCCCACCGGTCAGCTCGACTCGGAGACCGGCCGGTCGATCATGGACCTGCTCCGGGCGGTCGTGCACGCGCGGGGCATGACCGCGCTGGTCGCCACCCACGATCCGGCCCTGATCGACCTCGCCGACCGCGTCCTGACCCTCCGCGACGGCCGCCTCGTCCCCGCCTGAACCTCGACCCGCTGTCACGCCCGCGCCCTCCGCCCCGGCCCGCGCCGTCGATCGCGCACTTCGTGCCCCGACGAACGGGGCATGTCAGCCCGGAACGGCGGCACAGACCGCAGGATCGGCGCGGTCAGGGGCCGGGTGGGACGGGGTGCGGGTCAGAGGGCAAGCTTCATGCCCTCGTGGCTGGGGGTGAAGCCGAGGCTGACGTAGAAGCGGTGGGCGTCGTGGCGGCTCTTGTCGGTGGTGAGCTGGACCAGGGCGCACCCCCGCTGCTTCGCCTGGTCGACGGCCCAGGTCATCATCTGCCGGCCGAGCCCCCGCCCGCGCAGGTCGGAGCGGACGCGGACAGCCTCGATGAGCTGCCGCTCCGCGCCGTGCCGGCCGAGCCCGGGGATGTAGGTGAGCTGCATGCAGCCGAGCACCTCACCCTCCGCGTCGGCCACGATGAGCTGGTTGCGCGGGTCGGCGGCGATGTCGGCGAACGCCTTCTCGTACGCGGCGTCGACCTCCGTGAAGTCCCGGGACTTGCCGAGCACGTCGTCGGCCAGCAGGGCGAGCACGGCGGGAAGGTCGGCCCGGACGGCCTCGCGGAAGATCACATCGCTCATGCCGCCCAGCGTGGCACAGCGACACACACCGATGCGCGGGCGGCGCTTGCCCGCGCCGGGCAGCATGATGCCTCATGGACGTCCTGCTGCTGCCGTTCCGGTGGATCTACCGGGGGCTGGTCTGGTTCGCCAACTCCCCCAGAACGTTGATCATCTCCTACCTGCTGATGATCGTGGTCGCCGGCGTCATCTACGGCGAGGTCGAGAACCGCAGCCCGGCGGACGCGGTCTGGTGGGCCGTGGTGACCGCGTCCACCGTCGGGTACGGCGACATCTCACCGGTCAGCTGGCAGGGCCGTACGCTCGCCGCGCTGCTCATCTCGACCATGGTCCTGCTGGTCATCCCGTTGATCACCGCGCACTTCGCCAGCCAGCTGATCGTCGACGACGACGCCTTCGAGCACGAGGAGCAGGAGCAGCTCAAGGCCGACGTCCGCCGGATGCGGGCGCTGCTGGAGGAGATCGCCGCCCGGCAGGGCATCGAGCTGCCCGACCTGCCGCCGGAGCGGCCGGTCAGCGGGCCGGGCAGCGCAGCCCCTCCCGGGGAACTGTCAGGTCGATCAGGTAGGCGTCGACGGCCTCGGTGACGCAGGAGGTCTGCGGGTAGGCCGTGTGCCCCTCGCCCTCCCAGGTGAGCACCCGGCCGACGCCGAGCATCTCGGCCAGCTCGCCGGTCTGCTCGTACGGGGTCGCCGGGTCGCCGGTGGTGCCCACCACCAGGATCGGCGGCGCCCCGTCGGCCCGCCCGGTCGGGTACGGGTCGCGGCCGCCCGGCCACTGGGTGCAGGAGAGCATGCCCACGGCCAGGGCCGGGCCGAACAGCGGGTACTTCGCCCGCCACTGCGACTGGAGCTGGCGGATCCGCTCCCGGCTCGGCTTCTGCTCCTCGTCGGCGCAGTTGACGGCGAGGTTGGCGTCGAACAGGTTCGAGTAGCGACCGTCGGAGTCCCGGTCGGCGTACGCGTCCGCGAGGCGGAACACGTCCGTCGGGTCGCCGCCCTCCAGCTTGTCGATGGCGCCGGCCAGCTCCTGCCAGCCCTGCTCGGTGTAGAGCGAGGAGATGATCGAGTAGAAGACCCAGCCCGCGGTGGCCTCCCGACCGTCGTCACCGCGCACCGGGGACACCCGCGCCTTGTCGATGGCCGAGGTGACCGCGGCCCGGGCGTCCGGGGCGATCGGGCAGCGGGCGGCGTTGGCGGCGCACCACCGGGTGAAGTTGCCGAACGCCCGCTCGAAGCCCTTGGCCTGGCTCTCCGAACCGGCGACCAGATCCTGCTTAGGGTCGATCGCGCCGTCGAGCACCAGCGCCCGCACCCGCTGCGGGTAGAGCTGCGCGTAGGTGGCGCCGAGCAGGGTGCCGTAGGAGTAGCCGAGGTAGGTCAGCTTGTCGTCGCCGACGGCCGCGCGGACCGCGTCCATGTCCCGGGCGGCCTGCTCGGTGCCGTAGAGCGGCAACTGGTCGCCGTACCGGTCGCCGCAGCCGCGCCCGATCCGCTGGCTGAGCGCGACGAACCCGTCGAAGGACTGCTGGCTCCGCGGATCGGGGTCGTAGCCGAAGTTCGCGTCCAGGTCGGCGTCCGGAATGCACTCCACCGGGCTGGAGCGGGACACCCCGCGCGGATCGAAGCCGACGATGTCGAACCGGTCGGTGATCGAGGTGGGCAGGCCGCCGAACGCCGGACCGAAGGAGAGGTAGACCGCCGTGTCCACCCCGGAGCCGCCGGGGCCGCCCGGGTTGACGACCAGCGAGCCGATCCGGTCGCGTTGGGCGGTCGACCGGGCCCGCAGCAGCGCGATCTCGAAGGTCTGCCCCGCCCCCGGGCCGGTGGCGACCCCGCCGCCCGTGCCCCAGTTGCGCGGCACCTTGATCCGCGCGCACTCGTAGCGCATGTTCGGCGCGCCCCGGCCGACCAGGTCCTCGGCCACCTCCGGGCAGGCCCGCCAGGTCGGCGCGGCGCCCGGCGCGGCGGCCTCGCCGTCGGTGTCCGTCCGGGGCGCGAACGCGGGGAGGGTGCAGCCGGCGGCGAGCAGCGCGGCGGCCGCCAGGCCGGCCAGGGTGAGTCGGAACCGGCGGGTCCGGGCGGGAGTGCGGGTCACGAGCGGGCCTCCGTGATCGGGTCGACGGCCAGGCTACGCCGGGCCCGCGGTGGACCCCGCGGTCGCCGTCGGGTCGCCGCGGAGCACCTGGTCCACATCGAACCGGACCGGTCGGTCGAGCTGGTCGTAGCGGCAGGAGCGGGGATCGCGGTCGGGCCGCCAGCGGGCGAACCGGGCGGTGTGCCGGAACCGGTCGCCCTCCATCGCGTCGTAGGCCACCTCGACCACCAGCTCGGGGCGCAGCGGCTCCCACTCCAGGTTGCGCGTGCCGGTCCAGCGGCTCACCCCGCCGGGGAGGCGCTGGCCGCGCTCGTGGTCGCCGTGCACCCACGGGTGGTCGGCGCCGACGTCCCGGTAGGGCTCCAGCTCCTCCAGCAACTCCGCGCGCCGCGCCATCGTGAACGAGGCGCTCACCCCGACGTGGTGCAGGACGCCCTCGTCGTCGTAGAGCCCGAGCAGGAGCGAGCCGACCACCGGACCGGACTTGTGCCACCGGAACCCGGCGACCACCACGTCGGCGGTGCGCGCGTGCTTGACCTTGAACATGAGCCGCTTGCCCGGCTCGTAGGGCAGGTCGGCCGGCTTGGCGATCAGGCCGTCCAGGCCGGCGCCCTCGAAGACGTCGAACCAGCGGTGGGCGGTGTCGACGTCGGTGGTGACCTGGGTGACGTGCACCGGCGGGCGCACCCCGGCCAGGGCCGTCTCCAGCCGCGCCCGGCGCTCGGGATAGGGCTGGTCGAGCAGCGTCTCGTCGTCGAGGACGAGCAGGTCGAAGGCGACGAAGTCGGCCGGCGTGGTCTCGGCCAGCAGCCTCACCCGGGACGCGGCCGGGTGCACACGCTGGGCCAGCAGCTCGAAGTCGAGCCGGGGCTGCCCGTCCGGGCCGTCCCGCCGGATCACGATCAGCTCGCCGTCGACCGCGCACCGCTCGGGCAGCTGGCGGCGCGCCTGCTCGACCACCTCCGGGAAGTAGCGGGTCATCGACTTCCCGCCCCGGCTGGACAGCTCCACCTCGTCGCCGTCGCGGAACACGATGCACCGGAAGCCGTCCCACTTCGGCTCGTACGTCATTCCGGACGCGGCGGGGATCCGTGGGACGCTCTTGGCCAGCATCGGCTCGACCGGTGGGTTGATCGGCAGCTTCACGGCGACCAGTCAACCAGACGGCACCGACAGTCGTGAGGCAGATCACGGTCGGTTGCCGGGCGGCGTGTCCGCCCGCGCGCCGCTCGTGCCGCACCGGGCGAATCAGAAAACCACAGGTCAGAGCTACTTTCGCGGGGTGTCGGAGTGGGTCTGCGGGTGCTGCGGTAGGTGGCGGGTGAGCGTCGAGCTGATCCGGGGCCGGCACCGCTACCGGCTGGTGCGGCGCTACCCGGCCCGGTTCGGCGGGGGCAAGGACGTGGTCGGCGAGGTCGGCTCCGTGGCGGAGCTGGAGGAACTGCTACGCCGGCGGACCCCCCTCGGGCTGGCCGACCTGCGCGAGGCCGCCTGACCCGGCGCCGCCCGCCGCCTGCCACCGCCCCGACGGGCCTCGGGCCGGCCGACCTGCACGAGGCCGCCTGACCCGGCGCCGTCCGCGGCCTGCCACCGCCCCGACGGCCTCGGGCTGACCGACCTGGGCGGAGGCCGCCTGACCCGGCGCCGCCCGCGGCCTGCCACCGCCCCGACGGCCTCAGGCGTCGGTGCGGGCGGGATCGGCCACGGTCTTCTCCAGCAGGGCCAGCCGGTGGCCGTTCGGGTCCGGCCGGTGCCCGACCACCCGGTAGCCGTGCCGGCAGTACAACCGCAGGTTCTGCTCGCTGTCGGCGCCCGTGAAGAGCGCGAAGCGGCGGACCCGGCCGGCGCAGGCCGCCTCGACCGCCCGCAGCAGCCGCCCGCCGACGCCCCGACCCTGCTGGTCGGGGGCGACCGAGAGGCGACCGACGTGCGCGGTGTCGTCCTCGACGTGCGCCCGCACCGAACCGACCAGCCGGTGACCGAACCGGGCGGTGAGCACCGTCGCCGGCCCCGCGAGCACGGCCCGCACCTCCTCAAGGGTCTCGGTCAGCGGCGGCAGGAACGGGTCGGCGTAGCGCTGGGCCTCGACGAGGTACGCGGCGCGCTGCACGGTGAGGATCTCCCCGGCGTCCGTCACGTCGGCGGGGGCGATGCGCGGCTCGAAGATCACGCCGACAGCCAACCACAGCCGGACCCCGCGGACCCCGCCACACCCGCCTCCCACACCCGCCTCCCACACC
>NZ_JBPQTP010000116.1:0-20697 GCF_051386395.1 Micromonospora sp. URMC 106 | reverse complement strand
GGGTGGGTCAGAAGCCCAGGGCCTGGGCGCGGCGCTTGACCTCGCGGGCCTGGTCGCCGGCGAGCGCCTTCGCCGGCGTGGCGCCGGGGAGGGTGTCGTCCGGCTCGTAGAGCCAGCGCAGCGCGGCCTCGTCGTCGTAGCCGGCGTCGGCCAGCAGGTTGAGCACGCCGGGCAGGTGCTTGAGCACGGTCTTGTTGGCCACCAGATCGGTCGGGATCCGGCGGACGCCCTCGCGGCGCACCGCGATCAGCTCCCGGTCCCGGATCATCTGGTGGACCTTGCTGATCGACACGTCGAGGCGCTCGGCCACGTCCGGCAGGGTCAGCCAGTCGGCGGGGTCGGCGGGGCCGGCGGGGTCGGGGTCGGGCACGGCCCGGTCGGCGGGTACGGAGTCGGTCACCCGACCACCCTGCCATGCCCCGGCCGACCCCGGCCAACGGCACCCCGAGGAGCTGGGTGAGCAGGGCGGACAGGCGGCGCGAGCGCGGCGGGACGGTTGTCGTCGCAGCCCGGCTGTAGCATCCTGTTCAACCTTCACCCTCTGGACACATAGACTCCCTGCCGATGGACACACAGGTCGCCGACACGTTGCTGGGCTCGCTGATCGACGGGCGCTACCGCATCCGCGGTCGCGTGGCCCGTGGCGGCATGGCGACCGTGTACACCGCCACCGACGAGCGCCTCGAGCGCACCGTGGCGGTCAAGATCATTCATCCGTCCCAGGCGCCCGAGGCCCGGGCCCGGACGGCGGGCTTCGTGGAGCGGTTCACCGACGAGGCCAAGACGATCGCCCGACTGACCCATCCGAACGTGGTCGCGGTCTATGACCAGGGCACCCACGCCGGCCTGCCCTACCTGGTGATGGAGTACGTCCGCGGCCGCACCCTGCGCGACGTGCTCGCCGAGCGGCGCCGGCTCAACCCGGACGAGGCGCTGGCCATCGCCGAGCAGATGCTCGCCGCGATCGCCGCCGCGCACCGGGCCGGCCTCGTGCACCGCGACGTGAAGCCGGAGAACGTGCTGGTCGCCGAGGCGCCCACCGGCGGCGCCGCCAACCTCGTCGACAGCGTGGTCAAGGTGGCCGACTTCGGGCTGGCCCGGGCGGTCGAGGCGAGCGCCGACGACGAGAACGGCAACCAGCTGATGGCCACGGTCGCGTACGTGGCCCCGGAGCTGGTCACCGAGGGGCACGCCGACCCCCGCACCGACGTCTACTCCGCCGGCATCGTGCTGTTCGAGATGCTCACCGGCCGGGTGCCCTACGACGGTGACCGGCCGGTCGACGTCGCCTGGCAACACGTCGACCGGGACGTCCCGGCGCCCTCGACGCTGGTGCCCGGGCTGCCCAAGTCGCTGGACGACCTGGTCGCCCGGGCCACCCGACGCGATCCGGGCGCCCGGCCGACCGACGCCGGCGCGCTGCTGGCCGAGGTGCAGGTCGCCCGGGACGACCTTGGCGACGCGAACACGCGTACCGCCGTGTTGCGCCGGGTGACCGACGAGCCGGCGGTGGCCCAGCCGACGATGGTGGTCGCGGCGGTCCGGCCGGCCGAGCGGCCGGCGTGGGCCCGGCTGCCCGACGGCGGCGCTCCCCGGGGCGGCCGGCGCCGGGCCGAGCCCGAGGAGGACGAGAGCCTCTGGTCGCGGCTGTCCGCGCTGCGCGCCCGGGTGATGGGCGACCCGCGGGGCCGGATGGCGGTGATCGCCGCCGTGGTGGTGCTGGGCCTGGTGGCCGCCGGGGGCGGCTGGTGGTTCGGGGTCGGCCGCTACACCGTGGCGCCGCAACTGGTGACTCTGAGCAAGGCCGACGCGGAGGCGCAGGCCGCCCGCGCCGGCTTCACCCTCACCTACGCCGAGCCGCGCTACGACGAGAAGGTCCCGAAGGACGCCGTCCTGGCGCAGGACCCGGTCTCCGCCACCCGGATCGTCAAGGGCGGCACGATCACGCTGACCCTCTCGCTGGGGCCGGAGCGTTTCCCGGTGCCCGACGTGGTCGGCAAGGAGTTCGAGCTGGCCGAGGCGGACCTGCTCGACGCGAAGCTGGTGGTGGCGAAGGGCACCCCCCGCTACGACGACAACCTGCCCGCGGGCGTGGTGGTGGACACCAACCCGAAGGTGGGCACCGAGGTCAAGCCGGGCGACAAGGTCACCGTCGTCCTGAGCAAGGGCAAGGCCCCGATCTCGGTGCCGAACCTGCTCGGCAAGAGCCTGGCCGAGGCCCGGACGATCCTCGCCCAGCTGGGCCTGGTGCTGGTGGAGCCGCCCACCTACAAGGACTCCGACAAGCCCAGGGACGAGGTCCTCGGGCAGAGCCCGACGGACGGCACCGGGGTGGAGCGGGGCGCCAAGGTCACGCTGGAGCTCAGCAAGGGCCCGCCGCTGGTCCCCGTGCCGCGGGTCGTCGACCTGCCGTGCCAGCAGGCCAAGCAGGTGCTGGAGAGCCAGCGCTTCCCCGTGGTGATCCAGTTCAACCCGAACGGCATCGCCCGGTTCCAGAACCCGCCGGAGAACACGCAGGTGCCGCCGGGCACCCAGGTGACCATCGGATGTCTGTAGGGATGACGGCAGGCGAGACCACGGGGCACCACGCGGTCACGACCCCGCGCGGGACGACGGCGCAGCACCGGCCGGTCGGCTCGCACACGCCCACCTCGGGCGGCCTGGCCAAGGCGGCGCTGCCGTACGCCGACGCGGCCGGCTCGCAGGTCGTGCAGGTCTACGTCTCCAACTCGCGGGGCTGGGCGCTGCCGGCCGGCGACCCGGCCCAGGACACACTGTTCCGCGACGGCTGCGGCGAGCGGGGCCTGCCCGTCTTCATCCACGCGTCGCTGCTGGTCAACCTCGGCTCCCCCACGGCGAACACGGTGGAACGCTCGGCGGAGACGCTGGCCCACGCGCTGCGCCGGGGGCGGGCGATCGGGGCCGAGGGTGTGGTCTTCCACGCCGGCAGCGCGGTCGACGAGGGCCACGCCGAGGCCGCGATGCGACAGGTACGCGAGACGCTGCTGCCGCTGCTCGACGAGGCGGCGGCGTCGGACGGCCCGCGGCTGCTGGTCGAGCCCAGCGCGGGCGGCGGCCGGTCGCTCGCCTCGCGGGTGGAACAGCTCGGGCCGTACCTCGACGCGGTGGACCGGCACCCCTGGCTCGGGGTCTGCTTCGACACCTGCCACGCCTGGGCCGCCGGCCACGACCTGGCCGCCGAGGGCGGCATGACCGCGACGCTGGACACGCTGGTGGCGACGGTCGGGGCCGGCCGGTTGCGGCTGGTGCACGCGAACGACTCGAAGGACCTGTGCGGCTCCACCCGGGACCGGCACGAGAACATCGGCAAGGGCACCATTGGCGAGCCGGCGTTCGCCGAGCTGATGGCCCACCCGGCCACGGCCGGCATCCCGGTCGTGGTGGAGACCCCGACCGAGAAGCACGTCGGCCACGCCGCCGACATCGCCACCCTCAAGCGCCTGCACCCCTGAGCCGTGGCCCGTCCGGCCGGTTCGCCGGCGGACGGGCCACGGGGCGGTCAGTCCCGGAGGATGCGGGTGACGACCTCGATGGCCCGGTCGATGCCGGCGTCGTCGACGTCCATGTGGGTGACCAGGCGGGCGACGCGCGGGCCGAGCACCGACACCAGGACGCCCTCGGCGCGGGCGGCGGTGGCCAGGGCGTGCGCGTCCAGCGGCGCCTTGGTGAGATCCAGCGGCACGAGGTTGGTCCGGACCGGGTTGGCCAGCACCCCGAACGGGGCGATCGCCTCGGCGAGCCGGGCCGCCTTCGCGTGGTCGGCGGCGAGCCGGTCGACGTGGTGGGCCAGCGCGTAGCGGCCGGCCGCGGCGAGGATGCCGGCCTGCCGCATCCCGCCGCCCATCCGCTTGCGGATGAACCGGGCCCGCTCGATCTGGTCGGCGCTGCCGACGACCAGCGAGCCGACCGGCGCGCCGAGCCCCTTGGAGAGGCAGACCGACAGGGTGTCGAAGAGGGCACCGTACTCGGCCAGCGGCACGCCGTCGGCGACGTGCGCGTGCCAGATCCGGGCGCCGTCGCAGTGCAGCGCGACGCCCGCGTCGTCGGCGACCCGGCGCAGCTCCCGCAGGGTGGCCAGCGGGATCACCCCGCCGCCGCCCCGGTTGTGGGTCTGCTCCACGGCGATCGCCCGGGTGGGCACCGCCCAGTAGCCGTCCGGGCGGATCATGGCGGCGACCGCGTCCGGGTCGATGTCCGCGCCCACCGCCGGCCAGGTCCGCGAGGAGATGCCGCCGTACGCGGCGGCGGCCCCGATCTCGTACGTGACCACGTGCGCGTCGGCGTCGCAGAGCAGCTCGTTGCCCGGCGGCACCACCAGTTGCAGGGCGATCTGGTTGGCCATCGAGCCGGTCGGGGCGAACAGCGCCGCCTCGTGCCCGAACAGCGCGGCGACCTCGGCCTCCAGCGCGTTGACGGTCGGGTCCTCGCCGTAGACGTCGTCGCCGACCTCGGCGGCGGCCATCGCCTCCCGCATCCCGGGGGTCGGCCGGGTGACGGTGTCCGAACGCAGGTCGACGATCATGTCGTCGCTCGCGGCTGCGGGGCTGGCAGGCTCGCTCCCCGCGCTCGCGGGTAGGTCAGCCACGGAGCATCTCCGCCACCAGGAAGGCCAGCTCCAGCGACTGCTGGGTGTTCAGTCGCGGGTCGCAGGCGGTCTCGTACCGGTCGGGCAGGTCGAGGTCCTCGATGCCCTGGGCGCCGCCCAGGCACTCGGTGACGTCCTCGCCGGTCAGCTCGACGTGCAGGCCGCCGGGGTGGGTCTCCAGGGCCCGGTGCACCTCGAAGTAGCCGAGCACCTCGTCGACGATGCGGTCGAAGTGCCGGGTCTTGTAGCCGTTGGACGACTCGTGCGTGTTGCCGTGCATCGGGTCGCACTGCCAGACCACCTTGGCGCCGGCGGCGGTCACCTTCGCCACGATGGGCGGCAGGGCGTCGCGGACCCGGTGGTTGCCCATCCGGCTGATCAGGGTGAGCCGGCCGGGGATGTTGTCCGGGTTGAGCTTCTCGCAGAGCTCGATCGCCTCGTCCGGCGTGGTGGTGGGGCCGAGCTTGACGCCGATCGGGTTGGCGATGCGGGAGATGAAGTCGATGTGTGCGCCGTCGATCTGGCGGGTGCGCTCGCCGATCCACAGGAAGTGCCCGGACAGCCCGTACGCCCGGTTGTCGGAGACCCGGGTGAGCGCCCGGTCGTACTCGAGGGCGAGGGCCTCGTGGGAGCAGTAGAGGGTGACGGTACGCAGCGCCTCGTCGTCGGTCATCCCGCAGGCCCGGATGAAGGCCAGCGCCCGGTCGATCTCCCGGGCGATCGCCTCGTAGCGCTCGCCGGCCGGGGAGTTCTTGACGAACCCCTTGTTCCAGTCGTGCACCGCGTGCAGGTCGGCCAGCCCGCCGGCCAGGTACGCGCGGAGCATGTTCATGGCGGCGGCCGAGTTCGCGTACGCCCGGATCATGCGCTGCGGGTCGGCGGCGCGGGCCTCCGGCGTGGCCTCCAGCGAGTTGATCATGTCGCCGCGGTAGGCCGGCAGGCCGCGCGCGTCGGTCGGCAGCGACCGGGGCTTGGTGTACTGCCCGGCGACGCGGGCGACCTTGACCACCGGCAGCGAGGCGCCGTAGGTGAGCACGATCGCCATCTGGAGCAGCGTGCGGGCGTTGGCCAGCAGGTGGCTCTCGGTGTTGTCGGCGAAGGTCTCCGCGCAGTCGCCGCCCTGGAGCAGGAAGGCCTTGCCCTCGCAGACCAGCGCCAGCCGCTGGCGGAGCTGGTCGACCTCGTAGGGCGCCACCACCGAGGGCACGGTGTCGAGCACCTTGCAGACCTCGGCGACTCCGGCCGGGTCCGGCCACGGCGGGGTCTGCGCGCGCGGCAGCTCCCGCCAGCGGTCGAGGCCGAGGGCCGCGTCCTCGGCGGAGTCGACGGTCGGACGGCTGGTCTGCAGCCCGGGGCTGCCCACCGCGGGATGGCTCAGCTGATGCCACTCATGGCGCATGACAGAAAGCGTACGGCGACCGCCGGGGCGGCCGACCGGCGAGGGGGAGGGTTCCGGCAGGTGAGAGATGACTCACCGGAGCCCAGGTCAGGGCGTGGCGGTCGGCGCCGGGGTGTTGCCGCCCGGCGCCTCCGCGGCGATGCACCAGTCGGCGCCGTCGCGGGTGACCGTGAACAGCAGCGGCCGGGTGATCGTGCGGGAGCCGGTGGTGACCGAGACCCTGGCGCTCACCTCCTGGCCGCGCGGGCCGGGACGGACGTCGGTGATCTCCGCCTGCGGGACCTTGAAGTGGTCGGCGAAGTCGCCGTTCGGGCCGGTGGCGGCGGCGTCGAAGCTCTCCTGGAGAACCGCGCAGAGCTGGCTGCGGCCGGCCGCGACGTCCTTGGCGGTCATCGCGTCGAGGTATGCCTGCACCCGCTCCCGCGACTTCGCGGCGGCCTCCTCGGCGGGGGCCCGCCCGGGCTTGGTCGCCGCGTCGTCGTCCCCGCCGATGCCGCAGCCCAGCAGGGCGAGGGGCAGCGCCCCGAGCAGCACGGCGCCCGCCGCCAGCCTCGCGTGCGTCGTGCGCATCGACACCTCCGTCGCCGTGGACATCGAGCCCGTTGAGCGGCGAGTCTGTCACATCGACGGATGTGCCTGGCGATCCGCCGCGCCGCGCCGCGCCGGGCCGGGCCGGGGCCGGACCACCGCGCCGGGCCGGGCCGCGCCGGGCCGGGCCGGGCCACCGCGCCGGGCCGGGCCGCGCCGGGGCCGGACCACCGCTCCGGGCCGGGCCGCCCCACGCCTGGCCGGGCCACCGCGCCGGGGCCGGGCCGCTCCCCGCACCGGCCGCGGTTCCCGCCGACTCGCCGCCCGGGCACACGGCCGGGCGGGGAGGGACCGGTGCGTGGTCCCTCCCCGCCGTGTGGGTGGTGCGTCGGCCTACGGCCTAGCCGAGACCGCCCTTGATGGCGCCGATGAGCTCGCCGTTACCGGTGTCACCGGAGAGCTCCCAGAAGAACGCGCCACCGAGGCCCTGGTTCTTCGCGTACGTCATCTTTCCGTTGATGGTCGACGGGGTGTCGTAGCTCCACCAGTTGCTGCCGCACCTGGCGTACGCGGTGCCCGCGACCGTGCTGGTGGCCGGGCAGGTGTTCTTGAGGACCTTGTAGTCCTCGATGCCCGCCTCGTAGGTGCCCGGGGCCGCGCCGGTGGCGGTGCCGCCCGGGGCGTCCTGGGTCACCCCGGTCCAGCCCCGGCCGTAGAAGCCGATGCCGAGCAGCAGCTTGTTGGCCGGGATGCCCTTGCTCTTGAGCTTCTGGATCGCCGCGTCGGACCAGAAGCCCTGCTGCGGGATGCCGGGGTAGGAGTAGAGCGGGGAGTGCGGGGCGGTGGGGCCCTGCGCGTTGAAGGCGCCGAAGTAGTCGTACGTCATCGGCATGATCCAGTTGAGGTGCGGCGCGGCGCCCGCGTAGTCCGTGGCGTCGATCTTGCCGCCGTTGCTGCCGTCCGCGGTGATCGCCGCGGTCACCAGCGCCGACGAGCCGAACTTCGTGCGCAGCGCGCCCACCACGTTCTTGAAGGCGTTCGGGCCGCTGGAGTCGCAGGTGAGGCCGCAGGCGTTCGGGTATTCCCAGTCGACGTCGATGCCGTCGAAGACGTCCGCCCAGCGCGGGTCCTCGACCAGGTTGTGGCAGCTCTCGGCGAAGGCGGCCGGGTTCTGCGCGGCCTGGGTGAAGCCGCCGGACCAGGTCCAGCCGCCGAAGGACCAGATCACCTTCAGGTGCGGGTACATCTTCTTGAGCTTGCGCAGCTGGTTGAAGCTGCCGCGCAGCGGCTGGTCCCAGGTGTCGGCGACCCCGTCGACGCTGTCCGCCGCGGTGTACGCCTTCTCGTAGTCGGCGTAGCTGTCACCGATCGTGCAGCGGCCGCCGGTGGTGTTGCCGAAGGCGTACAGGATGTGGGTCAGCTTCGCGGCCGAGCCACTGGTGTGGATGTTCTTGACGTGGTAGTTGCGGGCGTAGACGCCCCACTGGGCGAAGTAGCCGACGACCTTCTTGCCGCCCGGGTCCGGCGGGTTGGTGGTGGGCGGCGGGGTGCTGCCGCCGCCGCACGGCGCGCCGTTGATCGTGCAGTTCAGCGGCGCCCTGTACGCGCCGGTGCCGTTGTAGCCCCAGCTGAAGGTGGCGCCCGGCGCGAGCGGGCCGGCCCAGCTCTTCTTGACCGCGACGTAGTGGTCGCCGGTGCGCGTCACGTCGGCGTCCCACGAGCTGCTGATGCTGGTGCCCGACGGCAGGTCGAACTCGATGCGCCAGGTGCTCACCGACGCGCTCGACCCGTTGGTGATGGTCACCCGCGTCTCGTGACCGGTCCCCCAGTCCTGCGCCTTGGCGAACGCGGCGGTCACGCTGCCGTCGCCGAACGCGCTGGCCATCGGGACCGTGGCGGCCGTCACGGCCATGACGGCGCCGACCCAGAGGGCCCGGCGGAGCGATCTCTTCATGTGGCGTCTCCCCAAACAGTTAGGAAACTTTCCAAAAGGATGGTGAGACGCTACTCACGGCGTCATCACTTAGTCAAGATGTGCATCTATCGATTTCTCTTGGGAGCGTCTCCGGTCGCCCGCCGGACCTCGCGGGGCGCCCGGCGGACGGCGCGTAACCTCACCCCATGACCGTCTTCGACATCCAGATCGACGCCCTGGGCGGCGGCCCGGCGGACCTCGCGCAGCACCGGGGACGCGCGCTGCTGGTCGTGAACGTGGCCTCCCGCTGCGGCCTCACCCCGCAGTACGCCGGCCTCCAGGCGCTGCACGACGAGTACGCCGACCGCGGCCTGGTGGTGCTGGGCGTGCCCTGCAACCAGTTCGCCGGCCAGGAGCCGGGCACCCCCGCCGAGATCAGCGACTTCTGCCAGGTCAACTACGGGGTGACCTTCCCGCTGACGGAGAAGGTCGACGTCAACGGCCCGGGTCGCCACCCCCTCTACGCCGCGCTGGTCGGCACCGCCGACGCCGGGGGCCACACCGGCGACGTGCGGTGGAACTTCGAGAAGTTCCTGGTCGCCCCGGACGGCACGGTCGCCGCCCGGTTCGCGCCGACCGTCCAGCCCGACTCGGCCGACCTGCGCGCCGCGATCGAGAAGGTGCTGCCCGCGGCGGCCTGACCCCCACCCCGCCCCGCACCCGCCGCCGGTGCGGGGCGCGGCTCCTCCACGGAGAACCGGTGCCGCTGCGTGTCCCCCGGACTACGATCGGCGACACCGGTGGTCGGCCTACGGCGAGGGGGCGCGATGTTCTTCGCGGTGCAGGGGATGCTTCCGCCGGGCCTCATCCCGCCCGGCCACCACGTCAGCATCCAGCGCTCCCTCGACGCCGGCCGGGTCGTGCTCGACGCGGCCGTGCCCGACGACGTGCTGCGCGACCACGGCCGGCTGCGGCACCTGCCGCCGGTCCCCACGCACCTCGACGGCGCCGGCCGGCGCCGCTTCGTGCTGGACCACCTGCTCGGTCAGATCGCGGCCGCCAGCGGGTACATCCGGATGCCGCCGGAGGACCTGCCGCCGTTCGTCTGGGAACTCTTCGCGGCGGAGCAGCCGGTCGTGTTCGTCTGGACCGACCCGGAGACCGGCGAGCGGGTCGAGCGGGTGGTCGTGGCGGTCCGGCGCGGCGACGACCCCGACCGGGTCGTGCCCGCGCCCCGGCGGCCCTGACGCCCGCACCCGTCCGCGCCGGGACCGGCCGGCGCGGGTCCGCCGGCACGAATTACCGACCACGCCGGTAGGGAATACGGCCACGACGAACGGAGTTGGGGACGGACATGACGACTGTGGGACTGATCGGTAGTGGACACATCGGCGGCACGGTGGCCCGACTGGCGGTGGCCGCCGGCTACGACGTGGTGCTGAGCAACTCGCGGGGCCCCGAGACGCTCAAGGACCTCGTCGACGACCTGGGCCCCCGCGCCCGGGCCGCCACCCCGGCGGAGGCGGCGGAGGCCGGCGACCTGGTGGTCGTCACCATCCCGCTGAAGGCGTACCGCGACGTGCCGGTCGAGCCGCTGGCCGGCAAGGTCGTGCTCGACACGAACAACTACTACCCCGAGCGGGACGGCGCCATCCCCGAACTCGACGCGGGCACGGCCACCAGCAGCGAGCTGCTCCAGCGGCACCTGCCACGGTCGCGGGTGGTGAAGGTCTTCAACAACATCTTCTTCAAGCACCTGCACGCGCTGGCCCGACCCGCCGGCGCCGCCGACCGCAGCGCGCTGCCGATCGCCGGCGACGACGCGGGCGCGAAGGCCGACGCCACGGCCTTCCTCGACCGGATCGGCTACGACGCGGTCGACGCCGGGACGCTCGCCGAGAGCTGGCGCTACCAGCCGGACACGCCGGCGTACGGGACCATCTACTCGACCGACCCGGCGAACTGGGAACGCGAGGCGCCGGCGGACGCGGCCACGGTGCGCGCCGCCCTGGCCGCCGCCACTCGCTGAACCCGCGCCACCGGTCGGGTGGGCCTCCGCTACGGCCCACCCGACCGGCGCGGGCCGTACGCCACGGCGGGTGGTGCCGATCGCGCGCGCCGGGTCCGCCCGCCCGGTGACCATGGCCCGGACGGCAGGGGACGCCGCACCCCGCAACGGTCCGCCGTCGGCTCAGACCGGGCGACGGCCGGCGAAGCCGCACTCGACGCGGTGGTACCAGCGCACGTCGGCGTCCCCCTCCAACCAGCACCAGAGCACCGGCCGGCCGTCCCGCTCGCCGGGGAAGTCGAGCAGCACCGGCGCGATGCCCTTGACCTGGATGTCGTGGGAGTGCAGCTCCTCGACGAGGGCGTGCAGCCTCGCCTCCAGCCCCTTGACCTCGGGCAGCCCGCCGAGCGGGCTGACGCCCCGGTCGGCCAGGTCGGCGCGCAGCTCCGCCAGGTCGGCCCGCAGCCGGACCAGCTCGTCGACGCGCGGGCGCAGGGTGGCGATCAGGTGGCGGGCCTGGGCGAGGGTGAACACCGGGCCAGTATGGGGCACCCGGCCAAGGGCGCCGGCCCCGGCGCGGCCTGACCCTGGCCCGGACGCCGGATGACGGCGCCCGGACAGGCCGGGACGTCGTCCGTTCCGGCCGCACGGCATGTAGCTAACCTTCCTTGACGGGGCATCAATGTGTAGCTAAGTTTCGACCAACCGACGGGAGGTCGATGTGGAGCGCAGAAAGTTCCTGGCCGGGGCGGGTGCGGTGACCGCGGGTGCGGTCGCGGCGGCGGCCCCCGGCACGTCCGGCAGTGCGGTGCCCGGCATCCGCCGCGTGGAGACCGGCCTCGACGTGCTCGTCGGCTCCGACTTCGCGGACCTCGCCGGCCAGCGGGTCGGCGTGATCTCCAACCCCACCGGGGTGGACGCGTCCTACCGGCACCTGGTCGACCTGATGCACGCCTCCGACGCGGTGCGGCTGGCCGCGGCGTTCGGCCCCGAGCACGGCTTCCGCGGCTCGGCGCAGGCCGGCGGCAGCGAGGGCACCGGCGTCGACGCCCGCACCGGGGTCACCGTCTACGACGCGTACGGCGCCTCGCAGGCCAAGTGGGAGTCCATGTTCACCGAGGCCGGCGTCGACACCGTCGTCTTCGACATCCAGGACGTGGGCGTCCGCTTCTACACCTACATCTGGACGATGTACACCTCGATGGTGGCCGCCGCCCGGGTCGGCAAGCGGTACGTCGTGCTCGACCGGCCGAACCCGATCGGCGGCCGGGCCTACGGGCCGATGATGACGCCCGCCTACACCTCCGGGGTGGGGCTGAAGGAGATCGTCCAGCAGCACGGCATGACCGTGGGCGAGCTGGCGGGGTTCTTCAACGCGGAGTTCCTGCCCGCCGCGGCCGGGCGACCGGTCGACCTGCACGTGGTCCGGTGTCGACACTGGAAGCGCGACAAGCTGGCCGCCGACACCGACCTGCCCTGGGTGCTGCCCAGCCCGAACATGCCCACCCCGGACACCGCGCTGGTCTATCCCGGCACCGGCCTGTTCGAGGGCGTCGCCTCGATCACCGAGGGCCGGGGCACCTGCAAGCCGTTCGAGCTGATCGGGGGCCTCGCGGACGACTTCGACTACCACTGGTCCGACCGACTCAACGCGCGCGAGCTGCCCGGCGTCGAGTTCCGCGAGGCGTACTTCACGCCGACGGCGGCGGGGCAGAAGCCGGCGCTGCTCAACAAGCTCTGCGCCGGGGTGGAGGTGAAGGTCGTCGACCGGGCGACGTACGACCCGATCCGCACGGCCGTCGCGATGCTGGTGGAGGCGCACAGGTACGAGGCGTTCGCGTGGCGACGCGACTCGTGGGACGCCGTGCGGCCGTACTGGATCGACAAGCTGACCGGGTCGCCGCGGCTGCGCACGATGCTCGACGCGGGCGCCGACGTGGACGACGTGGTCGGCGCCTGGGCCGGCGAGCTGGCCGAGTTCGACCGGCGGCGGGCGCCCCACCTGCTCTACTAGGCCTCGGGGCGGCTCCGGCGCGGGGTTCGGTCAGTCCGCCTGGGCGGCCAGCTCGCGGGCCCGGTCCCGGGCCGCCTCCAGCGCGGCGAGCAGCGCCGCGCGTACGCCGTGCTTCTCCAGCTCGCGCACGGCGGAGATGGTGGTGCCGGCCGGCGAGGTGACCGCCTCGCGCAGCTTCACGGGGTGCTCGCCGGAGTCGCGCAGCATCACCGCGGAGCCGATCGCGGTCTGCACGATCAGCTCGTGCGCGACCTGCCGGGGCAGGCCGAGCAGGATGCCCGCGTCGATCATCGCCTCGACCAGCAGGTAGAAGTACGCCGGCCCGGAGCCGGAGAGCGCGGTCACCGCGTCCTGCTGCGACTCGGGCACCCGGATGGTCGAGCCGAGCGGCTTGAACATCTCCTCCGCCAGCGCGAGGTGCGCCCCGGTGGCGTGCGCGCCGGCGGAGATCGCGGTCATCGCCTGGTCGACCAGCGCGGGGGTGTTGGTCATGACCCGCACGACGGGGGTGCCCTCGGGCAGCCGCCGGTTGAAGAAGCTGGTCGGCAGGCCGGCGCAGAGGGAGATCACCAGCTTGTCGGCGGGCACCTTCGGCCCGATCTCCTCCAGCAGCGCCGCCGCGTCCTGCGGCTTGACCGAGACGGCGAGCACCTCGGCCTCGTCCACCGCGACCAGGTTGTCGACCACCCGCACCCCGTACCGGGCGGTCAGCTCCTCGGCGCGGGCGGGCCGGCGGGCGGTGGCCAGCAGCCGGTCGACCGGCCAGCCCGAGCGCAGCAGCCCGGAGAGCATCAGCTCACCGATCTTGCCCGCCCCGATCACCGCGACCGTGTGCACCCTGGACGACATCGCGGGCGTACCCCCTTCTGCCGTGATCGACGGCGCGGGGGCCCTGCGGCCCGCCGCGCCGTCGACACTCGGATCAGCTGCCGAAGAAGACCTCGGCCTCGGCGTACCGCTCCAGCGGCACGGTCTTCAGCTCGCGGGTGGCCTCGGCGAGCGGAACGCGGACGATGTCCGTGCTCTGCATGGCGACCATCTTGCCCCAGTCGCCCTCGTGCGCGGCGTCGATCGCGTGCAGGCCGAGCCGGGTGGCGAGCACCCGGTCGAAGGCCGTCGGGGTGCCGCCGCGCTGGATGTGCCCGAGCACGACCGTGCGGGCCTCCTTGCCGGTCTTGGCCTCCAGCTGCTCGGCGAGCCACTGGCCGATGCCGCCGAGGCGGACGTGGCCGAACGCGTCGAGCTCCTGGTTGTGCAGCACCATCTGGCCGTCCAGCGGCTGCGCGCCCTCGGCGACCACGACGATCGGGGCGTACTGGTGCTGGAAGCGCTTCTCGACGTAGCCGGCGACCTGGTCGACGTCGAACTGCCGCTCCGGCAGCAGGATCACGTTGGCGCCGCCGGCCAGGCCGGCGTGCAGCGCGATCCAGCCGGCGTGCCGGCCCATCACCTCGACCACGAGGGTGCGGTGGTGGCTCTCGGCGGTGGTGTGCAGCCGGTCGATGGCCTCCATCGCGATGTTGACCGCGGTGTCGAAGCCGAAGGTGTAGTCGGTGGCGCCGAGGTCGTTGTCGATCGTCTTCGGCACGCCGATGACGTGCACCCCGAGCTCGTGCAGCTTGGTGGCGACGCCGAGGGTGTCCTCGCCGCCGATCGCGATGAGCGCGTCGACGCCCTGCGCGGCGAGGTTCTCCTTGATGCGCTCGACGCCGTTCTCGATCTTGAACGGGTTCGTCCGGGACGAACCGAGGATGGTGCCGCCGCGCGGCAGGATGCCGCGGACCTCCGCGATGCCCAGCGGACGGGACAGGCCCTCCAGGGGGCCCTTCCAGCCGTCACGGAAACCCACGAACTCGTGGCCGTAGCTGGCGACGCCCTTGCGGACCACCGCCCGGATGACCGCGTTGAGACCTGGGCAGTCGCCGCCGCCGGTGAGCACGCCGATACGCATGATCTGCTCATCCTCCTGGGAGCATCAGGTGAAGCCCGATTTGCCCCAGGATATGTGTCGAATCAGACCATCGGCGCCGTTGCCGGCCCGGGGCGGGCCGTCAGTGCGCACTGTAGTCGCCGAAGGTGTACGCCGGCACCGCGCCCCGGCCGGTCCCACCGGTCGGTCGGCCTACCGGTCAGTAGCTGACCTCGCGGTTCTCCCCCACCCTCGGCGGCCTCCCGGTCACCGCGGCCCTGGCGTAGCCGAACAGCTGGACCACGGTGCCGGACGGCGAGTCCCAGTACTCGGCAGAGCTGGCGCGCACCTTGAGCAGCGTGATGCCGGGGGTGTCCGGCCCGTCCGGGAACCATGCCTTGAGCAGCGGGGTCCACAGCTGCTCGGCCTTGGCCCGGTCGTGGCCCTCCCGGGCGGTCCCGGCGATCGAGACCCAGGCGTCGCGCCTGGAGTCGGAGAAGGAGACGTTGACCTCCGGGTTCACCCGGATCTGCCGGACCTTGGCGGAGTCGGCGTACGCGAAGAACCACAGGTCGCCGTCGAACTCCGCCTCCTGCAGCACCATCGGGCGGCTCACCATGCGGCCGTCCACGCCGATCGTGGTCAGCATGCAGATCCGCGCCTCCCGGACCAACTCGGTGACCCGGCGTCGGGCGTCGGCGGCGTTGCTCGGTTCGTTGCTCATGGGGACCACTCCCTCGCATCGGCTCGCTTGCGCACCGGTGCCCGGGACAGAACCGACCAAACCTACTAACCGGTCATCGCCCGCCAGCGCGCCAGGTTGTGCCGGGCGTCGACCAGCGCGTCGTGCCGGGCCGACGCGGCGTCCGGCAGCGGCGGCCGGCCCCGGTCGTCCCAGAGCTGGCGCAGTTCCTTGGTGAACCGGGGGATCTCCCGGGGCAGCGCCGGCATCGCCCCCCACAGCTGCGCGAGCACGACGTGGTCGTACGCGGCGTACCAGGCCCAGAGCTCCAACTGCTCGCCCGGGCGGTCCCTGACCGGCTCGACGAGGAAGTCGTAGAGCTCGTCGCGGATGCGCTCCCGGGAGCGCCAGGCGTGGTCGGCCGGGGACGGCAGCTTGTCGAGCACGTTGCGGCGCACCCAGGGCACGGCCCGCGAGTCGTCGAACTCGGTCGAGACGGCGTAGAACTCGCGGCCGTACTCGTCGACGACGCCGATCGACACCAGGTCGACGATGCGGCCGTCCTCGATGAACTCGCAGTCGTAGAAGTAGCGGTAGACCATCACCGCCATCCTCGCCCACGTCGGTCGTGTGCCGGCGACCGGGGTTGCCGCGCCCGGTCGCCGGCGGCACCGGCGCGCGCGGGCCGGCGGGCGCGAGGGTGGTCCCGCCCCCCGCGTCCGCCGACCGTGCTCACCGGTGCGACCGGATCCGCCTCCCACGATGCCGGTCGCCGCAGCTCGGGAGTGTCACGGAAGTGATTTGAGGGGTGTACAGCAAGCGACAGGACCGTCATGATCTGATGTGTACCGCTACCGGACGCCGAACCGGTGTCAGTTCACCTCGTCGAGGGCCTTCAGGTTCACCCGGTGAGCGAGTTGTGGTCCTTGACCGGGGAGGGGTTGGGCCGTGGAGATGCGCCTGCCGGAGCCGGGTGACGCGCTCACGGGTGTGGAGATGTTCGCCGGGCTCGAGCCGGAGGTCCGGCAACGGGTCATCGCGGCGGCGGTCCCCCGGACGTACCGCAAGGGTCAGCTCCTCTTCGTGGAGAACGACCCCGGCGAGTCACTGATCGTGCTGCGCCGGGGCGCGGTGGCGGTCTTCCGCACCGCGCCGACCGGCGAGCGCGCGGTGCTGTCGGTCATCCGTCCGCCCGACGTGCTGGGCGAGGTCTCCCTGCTCGACGCGTCCACCCGCTCCGCCTCGGCCGAGGCGATCGAGGACTGCGCGGCGCTCGCGCTCTCCCGGGGCGCGTTCATGGAGCTGGTGCACTCCAACCCGCGCATCCTCGACGCGGTGATGCGCTCGCTGGGCGGGCTGATCCGGCGGCTCACCGAGCAGAACGCCGACCACGTCTTCCTGGACCTGCCCGGCCGGGTCGCCAAGACCCTGGTGCGGCTGGCCGGCGAGAGCCAGGCCCCGATGATCACGATCGAGCTCAACCAGAGCCAGCTCGCCGAGATGGCCGGCGGCTCGCGGCAGAGCGTCAACCAGGCGATCGGCTCGTTCGCCAACCGCGGCTGGCTGCGCACCGAGGGCCGCCGGATCGTGGTCACCGACGTGGCGGCGCTGCGCCGCCGCGCCGGCATGAGCGACCGCTGAGGCGTACCCGCCCCGGCTCACCCCGCCGTCCACGCGGAAGGGGCCGGAGCGACTGCTCCGGCCCCTTCCCGTCAGGCGTGGTCAGGGCGTGGCGCTGCCCGGGCCGGCCCAGTTGGTCGTGCTGCCCGGCCCGGCCCACTCGGTGCCGTCCTTGCTGCCGCCGCCGGACTGCTCGCTGACGATCCCCTGCGCCTGGAGCGTCGCCAGCGTGGCGGCGTCCACGTCGACGGAGTCGCCCGCGAAGTGGCTCACCCCGTTGCTGTCGGTCCAGTCGCTCTGCAGCATCACGTACACCATCGGGCGTCCCCCTGTGGTCGTTGGTCGGCAAATCAGCCGCCTGACTGTAGCCGCAGGACCGGCCGGTGGACTGTCCACAAGCCAACAGCCCGGTACCCGACAGCTGGGCCCGGCGGTGATACTGGCACCGAACGGCACCGATCCCGGTGCCGGTGGAACCGCCAGTGGAGGGTGTCATCGCCACGCAGTGTGACCGCTGTGGACGCACGGCCGCCGCCGGCGACCGCTTCTGCGGCGGCTGCGGCAACGAGCTCGGCGCGGTGTGTCCGCACTGCCTCCGTCCGCTCGCCCGGGACGTGGCGTTCTGCACCTCCTGCGGCGCGCCCCGACCGGGCACCGACCGGCGGGCGGCCACCCCGCAGGAGGACCGCCGCCGGGTCAGCGTGCTCTTCGTCGACCTGATCGACTTCACGCCGTACGTCGAGCGGGCCGACCCTGAGCTGGTCCGGGGCATGCAGACCGGGTTCTTCTCGGCCGCCCGCCGGGTCGTCGGGCAGTACGGCGGCGTGGTGGAGAAGTACATCGGCGACGCGGTGATGGCCCTGTTCGGGGCGCCGGTGGCGACCGAGACCGACGCGCTGCGCTGCGTCCGGGCCGGCCTGGAGCTGCAACGGGTGCTGACCCGGTTCACCCCCACCGGCGCGGACGCGCTGCGCTTCCGGGTCGGCGTGGCCACCGGGGAGGCGCTGGTCGACGTGGCCGCCGCCCGCGACGGCGGCCAGGCGATCGTGGCCGGCGACGTGGTCAACACGGCCTCCCGGATGCAGTCCGTCGCGCCGCCCGGCGGGGTGCTCGTCTGCGGCACCACCTACGCGCTCACCCGGGACACCATCCGCTACTCGGAGCAGCCGCCGGTCATGCTGCGCGGGCGGTCGACGACGACCGAGGTGTGGCTGGCCCTCTCCCCGGTCCGCCGGCAGCCCACCGACCGGCAGCCGGACACCACGCCGCTGATCGACCGGGAACACGAGCTGGGGATGCTGGTCAACGCCCTGCACCGGTCGCTGCGCGACCGGCGCCCCCAGGTGGTGACCGTCTTCGGCCGGGCCGGGCTCGGCAAGAGCCGGCTGGTACGCGAGCTGTACCGGCACGTGGACCGGCTGGTCGACGAGCCGCTGACCTGGCGTACCGGGCGGTGCCCGCCGTTCGGCGAGAACGTGACGTTCGCGGCGCTGGCCGACATCGTCAAGGCCGAGGCCGGCATCCTGGACACGGACCCGGCGTCCACCGCCGCCCAGCGGCTCGCCTCGGCCGTCGGGGAGCTGGTCGGCCCGGGCGAGCGGGAACGCCTCGTGGACGCGCTGCGGCCGCTGGTGGGCCTGCCGGGGACCCCGCTGCCGGCCGAGGAGACCGAGTCGGCGTGGCGGCGCTTCCTGCTGGCGCTGGCCGCGCGCCGGCCGACCGTGCTGGTCTTCGAGGACCTGCACTGGGCCGACGACGCGATGCTGCGCTTCGTGGAGCTGCTCGGCGCCGCCGCCCGCGACGTGCCGCTGCTGCTGCTCTGCACCGCCCGGCCGGAACTCGTCGACCGGGACCCGAGCTGGGCGGGGACGATCACCGGCTCGGTGACCATCACCCTGCCGCCGCTGCGGGACACGGGCATCGCGTCGCTCTACGCCCACATGTTCGGTCAGGCGGCGTTCTCCGCCGACATGCTGACGCCGCTGGTGGAGGTGGCCGGCGGCAACCCGCTCTACGCCCACGAGTACGTCCGGATGCTCATCGAGCAGGGCGCGCTGCGCCAGTCCGGGCGGGGCTGGTCGCTGGAGAAGCACCTCGACCTGCCCATGCCGGAGAGCGTGCACGCCGTCATCGCCAACCGGATCGACCTGCTCGACGCCAAGGAGCGCACGGTGCTGCTGGCCGCCGCCGTGGTCGGCGTGCAGTTCTGGCCGGGCGCGGTGGCCGCCGCGCTGGGCCAGCCCGTCGAGTCGGTGGAGCGCGCGCTGCGCCGGCTGGAGCAGCGCGACTTCGTGCACGAGCAGGCCGCCTCCACCATGGCGGGGCAGCCGGAGTACCGCTTCCGGCACGTGCTGGTGCGCGACGTGTGCTATCAGCGGCTGCCCCGTACCGAGCGGGTGGCGCGGCACGAGCGGACGGCGGAGTGGCTGGACACGCTGTCGCAGAGCCGGGACACCGACCTGGCGGAGGTGCTGGCCCACCACCGCTGGGCGGCCCACGAGATCGCCCGGACGCTGGGCACGGACACCTCCCGGTACGCCGGCGCCGCCCGCGCCGCGCTGCACCGGGCGGCCCGGCGGGCGTACGCGCTGCACAGTCTCGACGTCGCGGCGAGCCACGCGGGCCGAGCGCTCGGGCTGGCCGACGAGTCCGACCCGGTCGGCCGCCTCCAGTTGGAGCTGCTCAGCACGGAGATCTCGTTCTACCGCGACGGCAACGCCTTCCTCTCCGGCGGCGGTTCCGAGCAGGTGCAGGCGCTCGCCGAGAGGCTGCTGTCGCACGGCGACGACGCCTGCGCGGCGCGCGCCTGGACGCTGCTCGGCCAGGCCGCGTGGCTGCGCGCCGACCGGGCCGCCGCGCTGGCCTGCCTGGACCGGGCCGTCCAGCTCTTCGCCCCGCTGCCCGACAGCCCGCAGAAGGCGGACGCCTACGCCGAGCTGGGCCGGCTGCACATGCTCAACTACGAGCGGGACCCGGCGGTCGCCGCGGCGGAGCGGGCGGCGGAGATCGGCGAGCGGCTGGGGCTGACGGAGACCCGCACCAACGCCCGGATCACCTCGGCCACCGCCCGCTACCAGGCGGGCGACCGGTCGGGCCTGGACGAGCTGCACACGATCGTCGAGGTCAGCCGCGCCGGCCAGCTGATCGCCCTGCCCCGGGCCATCCAGAACCTGGCCTACGCCGTCCGGGAGGAGGGCGACTGGCTGCGCTCCGACGCCCTGCTCTCGTCGTCGCCGGCGCGTACGGCCAGCGGGCAGACGCTGACCACCAGCTACTCGGCGGAGGCGATGCGCGCCTGGTTCGACGGCGACTTCGACCGGCTGCTGAGCGCCGCCGAGGCGTTCGTCGACACCCCCACGGGCAGCTGGGACATGCAGGTCCGTGGCCTGCGCTCCTGCCTGTTGGTGCTACGGGGCCAGCCGGTGCCGCCGGCGGCCTCCCCGGCCGAACCCGCCGACGACGCGCCCGCCGACGACGTCGCGGCCGCCCTGGACGCCGCGCGGCGCAGCGGCTTCCACCGGCTGCACTGGACCATGCTGGCGATGGGTGCGCTCTGCCGGGCCCTGCAGGGGCGCCGGGAGGAGGCGGCAGCGCTGATCGACGAGCTGGCCGCCTCCTGGTCGGCGGTGCCCGCCCTGGCCAGCGGCGAGTGGATCGCGGCGGCCGGGTACGCGGCCAGCCTCGCCGGGCACGACGCGGCCGCCCGCGTGCGCGCGATGCTGGACCGGGTGGGCCACCGTACGCCCTGGTCCGAGGCGGCGCTGCGGACGGTGACCGGGGCGCTCGCCGCCGCGGGCGGCGACCACCGGCGGGCCGCCGAGCTGCACCTGGCGGGCGCCGAGATCTACGCCGGCATCCCGGACGTCACCGACCGGATGCTGGCGCTCACCTTCGCGGCGGTGGAGCTGGAGCGGGCCGGCGAGCCGACGGCCGGGCGCCCGGAGCTGGCCGAGCTGCGCGCCTTCGCGGTGCGCAACGACGCGCCCGGCCTGCTGGAGCTGGCCCGCCCCCCGGCC
>NZ_JBPQTP010000115.1:0-21035 GCF_051386395.1 Micromonospora sp. URMC 106 | reverse complement strand
TCGGCCGGGCCGCAGAGCGTCGCGTGGGCGGGCACCGCCTCGCCGTGCGGCCGGCCCCGGACGTCGCACGGCGCGACCGTGACGTCCCCGCTGCGCCGGATCCGCTTCACCTTGCCGGAATCCGCCGCCGACCACACCGCCAGCGCGTCGCCGTCGCGGACCGCCCAGACGGGGGTCGGCACCGCCCGACCGTCCTTGCGGAACGTCGTCAGCAGGACGTATTTCTCCGAAGCGAGGCGATCCAGTGTGGTCACGCCGCCAGGATACGGCCGCTGCGGCTGACTGACCGGCCGGATAGCGTGAAAGCCGTGACGGTGGAACCGCTGATCGGCGACGTGTTCGGGGAGATGCTGCGCGACGCGTTCGCCGTGGCCACCGGCGTCGGCCCCCGGCCGCTGGCCGGTGGGCGGCTGCCCCGACCCGTCATCGAGATCATCGAGCGGGACGACGGGCTGATCAACGGCGCGCCCGCCGCGCACTACCTGGACGGCCCGGCGGACTGGCAGCCGTACGACCACCGGGCCGTGGACCGGGTCGAGGGCGCCACCCTGGACGTCGGGGTCGGGGCGGGCCGGATCGCGCTGCTGCTTCAGGAGCGGGGCGTGCCGGTCACCGGGCTCGACACCTCGGCCGGCGCGCTGACCGTCTGCCGCCGGCGGGGCGTCCGCGACCTGGTACACGGCACGGTCGACGCGCACGTCGCCGACGGCCGCCGCTACGACACGTTCCTGCTGCTCGGCAACAACGTCGGGCTGCTGGAGGGGCCGGAACGGGCCCCGGCCCTGCTGGCCGCGCTCGCCGCGCTGGCCCGGCCGGGCGCGCAGGTCATCGCGCAGGGCACCGACCCGTACGGCACCCGGGACCCGCTGCACACCGGCTACCACGAGCGCAACCGCCGCCGGGGCCGGCTCGGCGGGCAGCTCCGGCTCCGGCTGCGCTACCGGGAACTGGGCACCGAGTGGTTCGACTACCTGGTCTGCTCGCCGGACGAGCTGGCCGGGCTGGTCCGGGGCACCGCCTGGCGACTGACCGACGTGGACGACCGGGACGCACCGTATTACCTCGCCACCCTGCGCCTGGCCGGCTGACGCCCGGGGCCCCGCCGGGTGGCGGGGTCCCGGACACCGGCGTACCCCTCAGACCTGGACGGTCGGGGGGAGCTGCTCGGGCGGGAGGCCGCCGTCGCCGTCGACCACCTCGTCCGGGGTGCCGTCCTCGTCGAGGTCGACCATCGTGATGTCCACCTTGCCGTCGTGGTCGGTGTCGAACTGGAACAGGTCGGGCTTGCCGTCCCCGTCGGTGTCCGCCACCCAGACGTCGGTGCGGCCGTCGTTGTTGGTGTCGGCACGCAGCAGGTCCACCCGCTCGTCCCCGCGGGTCTCCACGGTCTCCGCCGCGCCCGCACTGTCCACGGTCTCCGGTGCCTGGCTCATCTCGGCCGTCCTTCCCTGTAGTTGACGGCCGTCGTACCCGATCCGCGCCGCCCCCACGCATGCCGGGGAGAGCGTCGCTGCATAGGGTCGGCCCATGAGCGAGTGGAGCGGGTGGCGGAGCGCGGGTCAACCCCGGGTCGCCGCCGGAGGCAGGGAGGCGTCATGAGCGACCGCTTTGTCGTCGTCGGGGCCGGCACGATGGGGCTCGGCATCGCGTACGTGGCGGCCGGGGCCGGGCACGCCGTCGAGCTGGTCGAGGTCGACCGGGCCCGGCGCGCGGCGGCCGTGGACCGCCTCGGTGAGCTGTGGGACAGGGCGGTGCGGCGCGGGAAGCTGACCGCCGACCAGGCCGCGACGAACCGGGAGCGGATCACCCTGCGGGCCGCGCTCGCCGAGGTCGCGCCGGAGCCCGCCGTGGTGGTGGAGGCCGTGCCGGAACGGCGGGACCTCAAGCGGGCGGTGCTGCGCGAGGCCGAGGCGCTGCGCCCGGCGCTGCTGGGCAGCAACACGTCCAGCATCCCGATCGCGGAGCTGGCCGACGGGCTGGCACGGCCGGAACGCTTCCTCGGGCTGCACTTCTTCAACCCGGTCTGGGCGATGGCGTTGCTGGAGGTCGTGGTCGGCCCGGCCACCGCCGACGAGACCACCGCCGCGGCCGTCGCGCTCGCCGGCCGGCTGGGCAAGGACCCCGTCGTCGTACGCGACATGCCGGGATTCGCCACCTCCCGGCTCGGGGTCACCCTCGGCCTGGAGGCCATCCGCATGGTCGCCGACGGGGTGGCCAGCCCCGCCGACATCGACAAGGCGATGGTGCTCGGCTACCGGCACCCGGTGGGCCCGCTGGAGTTGACCGACCTGGTCGGGCTGGACGTGCGGCTGGACATCGCGCGCACCCTCCAGGCCGCGTACGGGGACCGGTTCGCGCCGCCGCCGCTGCTGGTGGAGATGGTGGCCGCCGGGAAGCTCGGCAAGAAGTCCGGCCAGGGCTTCTACCGCTGGGAAGACGGGGTTCGTTCGTGAGCGCGAGGAGCGAGCCCGTGAGCCCCGCGGTCGCGGGCGCAGGGGGCACCGCGTGAGCGGGCTGCGGGTCGAGGAGCGGCCGGACCGGCTGGTGGTCACGCTCGACCGACCGGAGAAGCGCAACGCCATCGACGCCGACCTGATCGCCGAGCTGCACCAGGTCTGCGCGAAGCTGGAGGCCCGCCCCCGCCTGCTGCTGCTCACCGGCGGCACCGAGGGCATCTTCGCCGGTGGGGCGGACATCGGCCAGCTGCGCGAGCGGGGCCGGCTGGACGCCCTGGCGGCCATCAACTCGGCCGCCTTCGCCCGGATCCGGGCACTGCCGATGCCGACCGTGGCGGCGGTGGACGGGCCCGCGCTGGGCGGCGGGGCCGAGCTGGCGTACGCCTGCGACCTGCGGGTCTGCACGGCGCGGGCGGTGTTCGGGCAGCCGGAGGTCCGGTTGGGGATCCTGGCCGGCGCGGGTGCGACCCACCGGCTGCCGGCGCTCGTCGGGGAGGCCCGGGCCAAGGAGCTGCTCTTCACCGGCCGCCGGGTGGACGCGGAGGAGGCGCTGCGGATCGGCCTGGTGAACCGGGTGGTGGCCGAGCCCGCCGAGCTGCTGCCCACCGCCCACGGGCTGCTGGACGAGATGGCGAAGGGGTCCGCGCTCGCGCTGCGGCTGACCAAGCTGGCCGTCGACGCGCCGCCCGCCGCCCACCCGCACCTCGACCTGGTCAGCCAGGCGGTGCTCTTCGAGGACGAGGAGAAGCACCGGCGGATGACCGAGTTCCTGCAGCGGCGTAGGCCCCGCTGAGTCGCGGCGACGCCGAGGCCGGGCCGGCACCCGGCCGGGGGGGGGCGCACCGGACGACGACGGCCGCACCGGATCACCGGTGCGGCCGTCGGAGTGCGACGGGTCAGCGGCTCAGTGCCGGATCTCCACGCCGGCGTCCGCGAGCGCGCGGATCACCTGCGCCGACTCCGCGAAGCCGATGATCAGCACGGCCTCCGCGCCGAAGTCCTTGATCTCCTTCGCGGTGGCGGTGAAGTCGACGGGGCTGGCCTTGGCGTCGGCCGGCGGGTCGTAGGTCAGCAGCTTCAGCCGGTCGCCGCCGACGCCGGCGCGCTCCAGCTCGGCCTTGACGGTGGCCTGGAGGCCCTCGCCGTAGGAGTCCTTGCGGGCGACGATCGTGATCTTCTGCGGCCCGTCCCGGAGGATCACGTCGGCCAGCGCCCGCCCCTGCAGGTTGTCGGGCGGGGCGGTGCGGAAGTAGAGGCCGTTGTCGTCCAGCTCGGTCAGGCTGGCGTCCGTGTTGGACGGGGAGAACAGGATCTTCCCGGCCTGCACCACGTCGGGCAGCACCTCCCGGGAGATCCCGGAGCCGCCGGCGCCGATGATGACGTGCACCTTCCGCTCGACGTGCTTCGCCACGGTGGCCTTGGCCACCGCGGGGTTGGTGCCGTCGTCGCCCTCGATCCAGACCAGCGGCTCGCCGAGCACCCCGCCGGCCGCGTTGAGCTCCTTGACCGCGACGGCGACCGCGGCGGCCATCTGCGGGTACGCCAGCGACAGGTCACCGCTCTTCGGCAGCAGGCCGCCCAGCACCAGCGGGGAGCCGTCGCTGCGGTCGGTGCGGCCACCGCGCTGCTTCTTCGCCTTCGGCGGTGCCTTGGTGCTCGCGGCCGACTCGTCCCCGGCGCCGACGAACTCCGTCTTGCCGTCGTTGAGCTGCTGCCCGTCGAAGTGCACCGTGGCGTAGCTGGCGGTGGCCGGCTCGCCGGCGTCGGTGAACCCGGCGCGGGTCATCGAGACGCTGCGGTACTCGATGTCCTGGCCGGCGCGGGCCAGCGCCAGGCACGTCGCCACGTCCTCGCAGCGCTGCCCGTTGTTGGTGACCCCGACGATCTGCTTGGCGATTGCGGCCGGGTCCGTGCTGCCGGCCAGCTGGGCGGCGAGCGCGCTGATCACCACCGCGTCGTACGTCTCGGCGGCGTAGACGAAGTCGTTCAGCTCCGGGTCGACGGACCGTAGCCGGTTCTTGAAGCTCTCTGGCAGCGGCGTCATGGGCGTGGTGCCCTTCATGCCGTCGACCAGGCTGGCGCGATCCTTCAGCTCGGCGGGGTAGGAGTTGAGCATGTTGCCGTCGGTGCCGTAGAGGCGCACCTGGTGGGTGGTCGCCTCTTCGGCGCCCTCGGTCCCGCAGGCGCTGTTGGCGAGCAGGAACGTCACGCAGGCGGCCAGGGTGGCCGCCCGCGAGGCGCGTGACTTGAGCATGGTCGTCCTTCCTCCGGCGAAGGTCCGCTGCGCACATTAGCGTGCCGAGGCGGGTGGCGTGACCACGGAGGCGACTCAATCCGCAGGTCGCCCGCCATGCTCACGGAGAGTGATTCCGGCCCGGGCACTTGACCTCCTGCCCTACCGTGCGGTGCGTGACCGAATCACCACAGCAGACGCTCGACGACGCGACCGCCGTGCTCCGCTCGGCGCTGGCCGGGGACGGCGACGCGGTGGTGGGGGCGTTCGACGCGGTCGTCGACCGGTCCGGCCTGGCCGGCGCGTACGGCGTGGCCTGGTGCCTCGCCGCGACGATGGTCGGCGGGCCGGTGCCGCCGGGCAGCTGCGCGCTGGACTTTCCCGGCATCGACGAGGCGGACTACGACACCCGCTGGGTGGCCCGCTTCGTCAGCGCGTACGCCAACGCCGACGCCGACACCGGCGAGGCGCTGTTCGGGGCGGCGGCGGCCGACGGGTTGCTGCCCGACTGCCTGCTCACCCTGGCCGGCTCGACGGTGGCGACCCTGCGCAGCCGGGCGGGCTGACGGCGCGGACACGGATCGACCGGCCCGGTCGCCGTCCCGCCTGGAGCGTCCGGCGTGACAGGCTGGGGGCATGTCCGAGGCCATGCTCAGCAAGGTGCGCAAGCTCCTGGCCCAGGCCGAGGACTCGGCCTGCACCCCCGCCGAGTCGGCCGCGTTCACCGCCAAGGCGACCGAGCTGATCGCCCGCTACGGCGTGGACCGGGCGCTGCTGGCCGCCCGCGACCCCGCAACCGACCCGGTGGGCGACCGGGTGGTCGAGGTCGTCGCCCCGTACGCCCGGGACAAGGCCGGCCTGCTCGCCGCGGTCGCCGACCCGCTCCGCTGCCGCTGCGTCCGCCGCCGGCAGGGCAGTGGCTTCGCCATGCACCTGTTCGGCTTCGCCAGCGACCTGGAACGGGTCGACCTGCTCTTCACCTCGCTGCTGGTACAGGCCGCGCACGGGCTGGCCGCGGCCGAGGTGCCGCCCGGCGAACATCCCGCCGCCTTCCGGCGCTCCTGGCTGGCCGGCTTCGCCCAGGTGATCGGCTTCCGGCTGAGGGCGGCCGAGACCGACGCGGCCACCGAGGCGGGCGGGCCGTCGGTCGCGCTGGTGCTGGCCGACCGGTCGGACCGCGTGCGGCACCGCGTCGCCGAGGTGTATCCGCGGCTGCGCACCGCCGCGCCGCGTCGGCTGGCCGGCAGCGGGTTCGGCTCCGGCGCCGAGGCGGGACGTCGCGCCGATCTCGGCGGCCGGGGTGTCGCCACGGCTCCCGGCACCCGCCCCGGCATCGGTCGCTGACGGGCCGCGGGTGACGGTGCGCGGGGCCCGGTCGGTCGGACGGGTCGGTCAGCCGGCGCCGTTGGCCACCGCGGCGGCGTAGCGGGAGAGCAGCTCCTGCCAGCCGGCGGTCAGCGCCTGCCGGTAGCCCTCGGCGGCCTCGCCGTGCCGGTCGAAGTGCCGGTGCTCGACCTCCACCCGGGTCCGTTCCGGTGCGTCCGGGTGGAAGAGCACCTCCACCTCGCTCGCCCGCGCCGGATCCGGGACCGGCGCCCGGTCCGCGCCGATCTGCCACGTGAAGACCAGCCGCCGGGGCGGATCCCAGGTCAGCACCCGTCCCCAGTCGCAGCGGAAGCCGTACGGGCCGATCTCGTAGAGCATCCCGCCGGCGCGCGGCTCCATGCCCAGCTCGGCCAGGTGCTCCGGGCCGGACCACGTGTACTCCATCACCCACCAGTCCGCCAGGGCGTCGGTGAACACCGCGAACGCCCGATCCGCGGGGGCGTGGACCAGGAGGACGCTGCGCAATGAGAACCGCTCGGACTCCTGCCGGATGTCGGCCGGGTCAGCCATCTCCTGTCCCATAGGCCCGGACCATACCGGCTGGTGCCCGGGTGCGCAGCTTCGCGTTCTGCCCGGTTCCGGACACCCCTTTCTCGTGCGCGGGATGGCGGGCGTACGGCCAGGTCGGCCGGTGGCGCCCGCCCGCCGGGGCGCGGGGACGGAGGGCGGGATGGTCGGTCGGATAGCGGGTAACCGCGCCCGACGGTCCCGGCCGGCCGGGCCGGAGGAGGCGGAGCGGGGAGCATGAGCGAGAACGCACAGCAGCGCGAACCGGACCAGGTCGGTGAGCGACCAGCCCGACGGGAGGGGGCGGCCGAGCCGGACGTCCTGCTCGACGTACCGGAGGTGTCGGTCGACTCGATCCGGCTCGCCGTGGACGGGCTGGACGCCGACCTGTCCCTGCGGGCGCGGCTGGCCAACCTCCTCGAGCTCGACGCCGGCGTGCGGGTGCACCTGCAGGGCGTCGAGCTGGACATCACCGGGCTGCACGCCGAGGCACAGCTCAAGGTGCGCCTGGAGAAGGTCGTCGACATCCTGGACCGGGCGCTGACGACCATCGACCGAAATCCGCAGATCATCGAGGCGCTGTCGCGTACGGCGACCGTCTCGATCGACGACGTGAACCGGGCGACGCAACAGGTGACGAACCTGAGCGGGCAGGTCGCCGCCTCGGCGGAGCGGTTCGGCGGCGCGACCGACGAACTCGGCCAGCAGGTCGGCGCGATCGGCGCCGTCGCCGACCGGTCCCTGCGCGAGCCGGGCCCTTCCGGCCAGGGCGGGAAACCGGGTGCGCCGGATCAGGGCGGGAAGCCCGGTGGCCGCGCGGAGGGCGGCGGGCCCGGCGCTGGTCAGGCGGCGCGCGGCGGCGGTCTCGCCAGCGGTTCGGGCGGGGGTGGCGAACAGGGCCAGGCCCAGCGCGCCCGGGAGCAGTCGGCGCGCGGAGCGGGCCCGCCCGAGCAGGGTGGACCCGAGCAGGCCCGCGAGGAGCGGGGCGGGCCCGAGCGCGAACGGGGCCCGGCTGAGCAGGCGCGCCCCGAGCCGGGCGGGCCCGACCGCCAGCCGCGCGAGCAGGGTGGCGGTCCGGCCCCGGCGGAGAAGCCCGGCGGCGGCGCGCGCCAGGGCGGGGAGGACCGCGGGCCGGAGGCCGGCCAGCGTGCGCCGTCCGAGGACCGACCCGGGGGCGGGCCGGGCACGCGGCCCGACGACGCCGCTGGCGCGCCGCCGAGCGCGACGCAACTCGCCGAGCAGGCGGGGGAGACGCTGCGGCAGGCCGGGCGGAGCGTGTGGGAGGCGATCCAGAGCGGGATCGCCCAGCACCGGCAACAGGGGCGCTGACGCGGGCCGGCGCCGCCGCCGTTCGTCCGTCAGGAGGGCGTACAAGAAGATCCCCACCGGCGTTTCCGCAGGTGGGGATCTTCAGTAGCCCGGCGAAAGGCTATGTGGCCAGGGGCGGGGTCGAACCGCCGACCTTCCGATTTTCAGTCGGACGCTCGTACCAACTGAGCTACCTGGCCGTGTTGCTCGGTTCATGCTACCCGCACGGCGGGTTCTCCGCCGGGAGGGTCACACGCTCCGATACGCAGAACGCCGCGCATGATGGGCGCGGCGTAAGCGCTGCGGTCCTGACGGGACTTGAACCCGCGACCTCCGCCTTGACAGGGCGGCGAGCACTCCAACTGCTCCACAGGACCTAGCTTTGTTGCCTCCGGCCGAAGCCGGACCGTGCCCCCAACGGGATTCGAACCCGTGCTACCGCCTTGAAAGGGCGGCGTCCTGGGCCGCTAGACGATGAGGGCGGCCCCGCCATCATTGCACACTCGCAACTTCAAGCGGACTTGCTCCCATCCGGCCCCGCCGGAGGCTTGGATAGCTTACGTGATGGCCCCCCGGTCGACCAAACCGGTATGGCCCTAGCCACACCGGCCCGCAAAACCGCAGGTCAGAGGCGTTCTAGCGGAGCCGGGCGATGCCGAAGCGGCGCTTCAGGTCGATGATCAGGTGCGGGCAGGCGGCCAGCGTCGCGCCGCGATCACCGCCCCCGTCGTGCAGCAGCACGACCGATCCGGGCCGGGCCGCGGCGCGTACCCGCTTGGTGATCGTCGCGGCGGTCGGCTTGCCCCAGTCCTGCGGGTCGACGTTCCAGTGCAGCGACCGCATGCCGAGCTGCTTGGCGACGGACACCACCTCGCGGGTCCACCGGCCGCCCGGCTGCCGGTAGAACGGCACCTTGGCGCCGGGCACCGCCGCCCGGATGGCCGCGTTGGTGCGCGCCAGGTCGCTGCGGATCTCGGCGACCGGCCGCCGGGCGAGGTCCAGGTCGTGGCGCCAGCTGTGGTTGCAGAGCTGGTGCCCCTCCCGCACGATCCGCCGGATCAGGTCGGGGTGGCGGCGGGCCTGGGTGCCCACCACGCAGAACGTGGCCGTGACCCGGGCCGCGCGGAGGCGGTCGAGGACCTTCGGCGTCCAGACCGGGTCCGGCCCGTCGTCGAAGGTCAGCGCCACCGTCCGCGCGCCGGTGGTGCGGTGCAGGCCCGCCGGTAGCGCGGTCGGCAGCGGGCGGACGGGCCGCCTGGGCGGCGGCGTGGTGCGGGTCGGACGCGGACTGGCGGTCGGCTTCGGCTTCGGCTCCGGCGGCAGCGGCGCCGAGGCGACGGGGCTGGGGCCGGCCGCCTCCGACGCGGACGGGGTGGTGTCGCCACAGCCGCCGAGGAGGAGGGCCAGGGCCAGACCGGACGCCAGTACGGCGCGTGGGCGCATCGTTCGCTCCCGAAGGGGGTCGGGGGTCAGCAGCCCCCGACGCTAGTGGACGGCGTTCCGTCCCCGCACCCCCGGTCAGTCCGTCGTCGACTGGTCCAGCGAGTCGCGTACGGCCAGCGCGAGCGAGAGCGCCTCGGTGAGGTCGACGGGCCGCACCACCCCGGCGGGCAGCGAGTCCGCCAGCCAGCCCGGCCCGGCGGCGAGCACCAGCAGCGGCCGGCGGGGCGCGGCGAGCAGGGCGGCGAGCTGGGCGGGGTCGGCGGTGGCCCGGGTGTGCGACCAGATCACCACGGCGGCCGGCCCGGTCCGGTTGACCGCCTCGACCAGCGCCGCCGCCGGCACCCGGGCGCCCAGCATCCGGTAGCCCGCCCCGGCCTCGGCGAGCGCGGCGGCTAGCGCCTCCAGCGGCAGGCTGTGCTGCTCCTCGTCGGCGCAGGCGAGCAGGATGCGCGGCGGCTCGGCGGGCGCGCCGGCCCGGGTGACCGCCGCGAACGCCTCCGACACGCAGCGCGAGATCAGGTGCTCGACCTCGATCAGGCCGGCGGTGGCGGCGTGTCGCTCCCCGATGCCGACGAGCACCGGGCGCAGCAGCCGGTCCCAGGTGGCGACCACCCCGTCCGCCTCGATGGCGTGCGCGATCGCCTCGTTGACCGCGACCGGGTCCAACCGCATGGCGGCGCGGGCCAGCCCGCGGGCAGCCGGCCCGGCCCGGCCGACCGGGATCGTCAGGCCGCCGCCGTCCCGCGTGCCGGTGGTGCGGGCGCGCGGGCGCGTGCCGGCCTCGGTCGGCGCGGTGTCCGGCGCCCGGCGGGCCCAGCGGGCCGCCTCGGCGGGGGTGACCCCCTGGGCGGTGAGCCGCCGCATGATCTCCAAGCGCGCGAGGTCGGCCGGCGTGTAGCGCCGGTGGTGCCCCGGGACGTGCTCGCTCGGGCCGAGCCCGTAGCGCTGGTGCCAGGTGCGCAGGGTGGTGACGGCGACCCCCAGCCGCCGGGCCACGGCCCCCGCGCTCAGCGCCTCATCGACCACCCGGCCGCTCCGACGCGTCGTCCGCCGGCAGCCCGGAGGGGGTCATGGCCGCATCCGGGCCGCCGGCGGACGGCCCCGAGGGTTGCCGCAGCCGGTTCACCACCCCACCCAGCCAGGGCGCGTACGCGCGGGGGTCGGCGTCGAGGTCGGCGGCCAGCTCGACGGGGTCGACCCAGCGCAGCTCGGCCACCTCGTCCGGGTCGGGCAGCAACGGCGCGCCCGGCCGGAACTCGCCCCGCAGGACGTGGTCGTACTCGAACTCGACGCGGCCGGTGGCCGGGTCCTCGGCGTAGTAGACGTACACCCCGACCTCGGTCAGCTCGACCGGGTCGGCGCCGAGCTCCTCGCGCAGCCGGCGGTTGGCGGCCTCGACCAGCGACTCGCCGGGCGCGGGGTGGCCGCAGCACGAGTTGGCCCAGCGCAGCGGGAAGCGGGTCTTCACCCCGGCCCGCCGTTGCAGCAGCACCCGGCCCTCGGGGTCGACGAGCAGCACCGAGAAGGCGCGGTGCAGCTGGCCCGGGGGCTGGTGCGCGGCGGAGACGGTGGTCTCACCCTGCGCTCGTCCGGCGTCGTCGACGAGCTCGACGAGGTGCTTCTCGCGGGTGGTCACGGCACGTGCCTTTCGGTTGTGCGGGGGTGGGCCATCAGGATCCGCCGGTGATCCGGGCGGCGGCGAGCTTGCCGGAGATGAGCACCATCGGCACGCCGACGCCGGGCTGGGTGCCCGAGCCGACGAAGACCACGTTCGGCAGCGTCCGGTGCAGGTTCGACGGGCGGAAGGGGCCGGTCTGGAAGAGGCTGTGCGCGGCGGCGAACGGGGTGCCGGCCGCCATCCCCTGCTCGGACCACTCGGCCGGGGTGACCACCCGCAGCACCTCGACGCCCGCCCCGAAGCCGGCGTAGCCCCGCTCCTGCAGGGTGCCGACGAGCTGGTCGGCGTAGCGGTCGGTGAGGTCGCCCCGCCAGTCGAAGGGCGCCCGGTCGAGGTTGGGCACCGGGGCGAGCACGTAGTAGGTGTGCCGGCCGGCGGGCGCCACCGACGGGTCCGTCCGGCTCGGGTTGGTGACCAGCAGGGACGGGTCGCTCATCAGCTCGCCACGCCGGATGACCTCATCGAAGGTGCCCTTCCACGACCGTCCGAAGTGGATGTTGTGGTGGGCGATCTTCCCATATCCCTGGCGAGATCCGACGTGCAGGACGACGCAGGACGGCGAGTAGGTGAGCCGGCGGGGACGGACCGGCGGCAGCAGGTCGCGGTAGGCGACCGGCAGGTCGGGATTGAGCACCACCACGTCGGCCGGGATCAGCTCCCCGTCCGCGGTCAGCACACCGGTGGCCCGGCCGTTCGCGGTCTCCACCCGGGTGACCGTGGTGTCGTACCGGATCTGCACGCCGTGCTTCTCGGCGGCGCCGGCCATGCCGCGGGAGACCGCGTGGATGCCACCGCGCGGGAAGTAGACCCCGGCCACCGAGTCGAGGTACGCGATGACGGCGTAGATGGCCAGCGCGTCGTGCGGGGCGAGGCCGGCGTACATCGCCTGGAAGGAGAAGATCCGCTGGGTGCGCGGGTCGCGGAAGAACTGGTTGATCTTCGTTTGGAGCCGGCGGAAGGCGCCGCCCGCCAGCAGCCTCACGAGGTTGCCGGTGAGCAGGTCGGTGGGCGCGTCGAGGTTGCGCTCGATGAAGTCGGCGCGTTCCCACTGCCAGAGTTTCCGGGCGTAGTCGACGAAGCGCAGGTAGCCGTCGGCTTCGCGGGGGCCGCAGACCCGCGCGATCTCGGCCGCCATCCGGGTGGTGTCGGTGATGACGTCCAGCGTCGACCCGTCGGGGTAGTACGCCCGGTAGGCCGGGTCGAGCGGGGTCAGGTCGAGCCAGTCGTCCAGTTCCTCGCCGACGGCGGCGAGGGCCTCGGCGATCAGGTCCGGCATGGTGAGCACGGTGGGGCCGGTGTCGAACTCGTAGCCGTCCACGCTGAGCCGCCCGGCGCGGCCGCCCGGCACCGGCTCGCGCTCCAGCACGGTCACCTGTCGACCGCTGCCCGCCAGGTGCAGCGCGCAGGCCAGCCCGCCCAGACCGGCGCCGACGACCACCACCCGGTCCGTACGCCCGTTCACGGTGCGCACGCGACCACCTCCTTGTGCGAAGTTGCCCATCATGCCCGCCGGTTGGTGGCGGCGGTGGCGAGACCGGTGAGCGCGGTGCGCGCCGTCCCGTCGATCGACGCGGTGTCGAGCGCGGCCAGCGCCTCGGCGACCCGGTCGGAGATCATGCGCTCCACCCGGTCGACCGCGCCGGTCTCGGCGACCAGGCCGGCGAGCCGGGCGATCTCCCCGTCGCCCGCCCCGGGGCGGAGCCCGTCCAGCGCGCGCCGCTGGGTGGGCGTGGCGAGCTGCCGGGCCAGCATGAGCAGCGCGGTGGGCTTGCCGGTGCGCAGGTCGTCGCCGGCCGGCTTGCCGGTGGCCGCCGGGTCGCCGTAGACGCCGAGCAGGTCGTCGCAGAGCTGGAACGCCTCGCCCACGGCGAGCCCGTAGCGGGTGTAGGCGGCGATCAGCGGGGCGTCGGTGCCGACGCCGGCCAGGCAGGCGCCGAACAGCAGCGGACGCTGCACCGTGTAGCTCGCGGTCTTGTAGCGGGCCACCCGCAGCGCGCGGTCGACCGTCCAGTTCGCCGCGTCGCTCTCGCCGAGCACGTCGAGATACTGCCCGGCCACCGTCTCCACCCGCATCTGGTCGTAGCAGCGGCGGACGTCGAGCAGCCGGGCCGGCGGCAGGGCGGCGTGCGCGAGGAGCCGGTCGGCCCAGACCATGCAGAGGTCGCCGACCAGCACCGCGACGGCCTCGCCGAACCGGCGTGGGTCGCCCCGGTGCCCGGCGGCGACGTGCCGGGCGGCCAGCGCCGTGTGCACCGTCGGCCTGCCCCGCCGGGTGGCGGAGGCGTCCATCACGTCGTCGTGCACGAGGGCGAAGGTGTGCAGCAACTCCAGGGCGGCGAGCGCCGGCAGCACGGGCGGCAGCGGCTCGGCGCCGCCCACCACGCCGCGCCAGCCCCAGTAGGCGAACGTCGGGCGGAGCCGCTTGCCGCCGGCCAGCACGCTGTCGCGCGCCGTCGTGGCGAAGCCGCCCATCGCCGCGTCGATCTCGGTCAGCGAGGCGACCTCGGTGGCCAGGAAGGCGGCGAGGGTGTCGTCCACCGCCGAGACCAGATCCCTCGTGTACGCGGCCAGGACCGCGCGGATCGGGTCGTCTCCGTCGGCCCGTCCGGCCGGGGCCACGCGGAGGGTGTCACCCGCAACTGCGTCGTTGGCCATGCGGCCGAGAGTACCCTAGGGTGACGTGTTGCGTCGATTGGTGCGTCGATAATGAGGAGGGCCGGTGGACCTGGATCTCACCGCTGCCTATGACCGTTGCCGTGAGCTGCACAGACACCACGGCCGCACCTACTATCTCGCCACCCGGCTGCTGCCCGCATGGAAACGGCGGCACGTGCACGCCCTGTACGGGTTCACCCGCCACGCCGACGAGATCGTCGACCGGACCGAGGAGCTGCCGCCGGCCGAGCGGGCGGCGCGCCTCGACGACTGGGCGGCCCGCTTCGTCGCCGGGCTGCACGGCGAGCCGGTCGACGACCCGCTGCTCCCGGCCGTGCTGCACACCATCGCCGTCTTCGATCTCGACCGGGACGACTTCGCGTCGTTCCTCAGGAGCATGACGATGGACCTGACGGTCACCTCGTACCGCACCTACGACGACCTGCTCGGCTACATGGAGGGCTCGGCGGCGGTCATCGGCACGATGATGCTGCCGATCCTGGGCAGCTCCGACCCGGCCGCCGCCCGGGAGCCGGCCCGCCAGCTCGGCTTCGCCTTCCAGCTCACCAACTTCATCCGGGACGTGGCGGAGGACCTCGACCGCGGGCGGACGTACCTGCCCGACGACGACCTGGCCCTGTTCGGCGTCGCCCGCGAGGAGCTGGTCGAGGCCCGCGCCCGCGGTCGCGCCACGCCCCGGATCCGGGAGCTGATCGCGTACGAGGTGAGCCGCGCCCAGGCGCACTACGCCGCCGCCGCGCCCGGCATCACGCTGCTCGCGCCCGCCTCGCAGGCGTGCATGCGCACCGCGTACGCGCTCTACGGCGGCATCCTCGACGAGGTGGCCGCGCGGGACTACGACGTCTTCGCCGGCCGGGCAGGGGTGCCGCAGCGCCGCCGGCTGGCGGTGGCCGCCCGCGCCCTGCTCACCCCGGCCGGCACGCCGGTGGTCGTGCCCGGGCCGCCCGCCCCGGTGCCCACCCCGGTGCCCGTGCCGAGCCGGTGAGCGCGCCGACCCGGTGACCCGGCCGGCCCGGCGAGCGCGCCCGCCGGGAGCGGTCAGAGGCAGGAGTGCAGGGCGTCCACCAGTGCGTCGACCCGGTCGTGGTCGGCCAGGTGGGACGTGGCGTAGGCGAACGTGTAGCCGCGCCCGGGGTCGGCCCAGGCGGAACTGCCGCCGATCCCGCCCATGCCCCAGCTCCCGTCCTCCTCCCACTGCATGCCCAGCGTCCACCGGACACGCCGGCCCAGCAGCAGGTCGTCGCCGTCGTACTGGACCCGCGTCGCCTCGGCCACCAGCTCCCGGCCGAACAGCCGCACGCCGTCGAGGACGCCGCCGGCGAGCAGGCCCGCGTAGAGCCGGGCCAGGGCGCCCGCGGTCGAGTGGAGGTTGACGGCCGGCACCTCGGCGCCCCGCCAGAGCGGGCTGTTCACCACGGACAGGTCCCGCCCGCCGGGCGGGTTGTCCAGCGCCCGCGCCCAGAGCGAGCCCGGCGCACCGGCCGCCCGGTCCGGCCAACCCGGATCGCCGTACCGCAGCTCGGCGCAGCGCCGCTGGTCCGCCTCGCCGAGGCCGAAGCCGAGGTCCAGCCGCCACGGCCCGGCGATCTCCTCGGCCAGGAACCGGCCCACCGGCCGACCGTCGACCCGCCGCACCAGCTCGCCCACCAGGTGCCCGTACGTCCAGGCGTGCTCGCCCGCGACGGACCCCGGCGGCCACTCCGGCTCGGCGGCGGCCAGGTCGGCGCAGAGCAGGTCCCAGTCGGCTATCGCGGCGGCCGGCCGGGGCACCGGGAAGGCCGGCAGCCCGGCGGTGTGCGTGAGCACCTGCCGGACGGTGGCCGGGGTGCGGAAGCCGGGCCAGTGCGCGGCGACCGGGTCGTCCAGGTCGAGCCGACCCCGGTCGACCAGCATCAGCAGGCAGAGCGCCGCGACCGGCTTGCCGACCGAGTAGACGTTCACCAGCGTCTCCGGTCGCCACGCCCGCCCCGGCGTCCGCGCACCGCCGACGAGGTCGACGACCGGCTCGCCGTCGTACCAGATCGCCAGGCCAACCCCGGTCTCCCGGCCGGCGGCGAGCAGCTCGGCGAAGCAGTCGTGGACGGCGGAGAAGCGCATCCGGCCACCGTAGGCGGCCGGGAGCCGACGGGCAGCGGAATTCCGGGGTGATCCGTTGGCCCGCGACCGGGCGGTGCGGAATGCTGGCGGGATGGCGGAGCCGGAAGTGGTGGACGTGGTCGTGGTCGGGCTCGGGGTGGGCGGCGAGGAGGTGGCCGGCCGGCTCGCGGAGGCCGGGCTGACCGTCGTCGGCGTCGAGCGCGACCTGGTCGGCGGGGAGTGCCCCTACTGGGGCTGTATCCCGAGCAAGATGATGATCAGGGCGGCCAACGCGATCGCCGAGGCGCGTCGGATCGACGGGCTCGCCGGCGCCGCCGAGGTCCGGCCCGACTGGGCGCCGGTGGCGAAGCGGATCCGCGAGGAGGCCACCGACACCTGGGACGACACGGTCGCGGTGGAACGCTTCACCGGCAAGGGCGGCCGGTTCGTCCGGGGCAGCGCCCGCCTCGACGGCCTCGGCCGGGTCCGGGTCGGCGAGCGGGTGTTCCAGGCCCGGCACGGGATCGTGCTGGGCACCGGCACCAAGCCGTCCGTGCCGCCGGTCGACGGGCTGGCCGACACGCCGTACTGGACCAACCGCCAGGCGATCGAGGTCGAGGAGCTGCCGGAGTCGCTGCTGGTGCTGGGCGGCGGCGCGATCGGTCTGGAGCTGGCCCAGGTCTTCGCCCGGTTCGGGGTCCGGGTCACCGTTGTCGAGGCGGCGGACCGGGTGCTCGCCGTCGAGGAGCCCGAGGCGTCCGAGGTGGCCGCCGCCGCGCTGCGCGCCGACGGCGTCGAGATCCACACCGGGGTGCGGGCGGAGCGGGTCGGCCACGACGGGCGCGGCTTCACCCTGCGCGGGGCCGGCGGGGCGCGGTTCACCGCCGAGCGGCTGCTGGTGGTGACCGGCCGCCGGGCCCACCTGGACGAGCTGGGCCTGGACACCGTCGGGGTGGACGCCGGGCAGCGGTACCTGGCCGTCGACGACCGGCTGCACGTCACCGAGGGGATCTGGGCGGTCGGCGACGTCACCGGCGAGGGGGCGTTCACCCACGTCGCGATGTACCAGGCGGGAATCGTCGTCGCCGACGTGCTCGACCACGTCCGGCGCGCCGACGGAGGGCCGGATGCCAGCGGCACCGCGCGCGTGACGGGCGGCGCGGTCGGCGCGTCGGGCGCCGCCGGGACGGGCGGTTCCGCCGGCGCGGTGCCGCGCGCCGACTACCGCGCGCTGCCCCGGGTCACCTTCACCGACCCCGAGGTCGGCGCGGTCGGCCTCACCGAACGGCAGGCCCGCGAGCGGGGGATCAACGTGCAGGTCGGCCTCTCCGAGCTGCCGTCGTCGGCGCGGGGCTGGATCCACAAGAGCGGCAACGAGGGCTTCGTCAAGCTCGTCGCCGACGCCGACCGGGGCGTACTGATCGGCGCGACGTCGGTCGGCCCGGCCGGCGGCGAGGTGCTCTCCGGGCTGGCGGTGGCGGTGCACGCGGCCGTGCCGCTCGGCCGGCTCCGGCAGATGATCTACGCGTACCCGACGTTCCACCGGGCGATCGAGGACGCCCTGCGCAACCTCCGCTAGGGCGGCCGGGCGCGGACCTCGCCCGTCGGCCAGGGGTCAGCGCGCCGTCGCCGGTCGGGGGCGGACCAGGGTCGCGCCCAGCGCGGCGCCGACCACGCAGGCCACCCCGACCGCCTGCGGCCAGGCCAGCACCTCGCCCAGCAGGACCAACCCGACCAGCGCGCCGATCGCCGGCTCCAGGCTGAGCAGGATCGCGAAGACCCGGGCCGGCATCCGGCGCAGCGCGGCCAACTCCGCCGAGTACGGCAGCACCGACGACAGCAGCGCCACCGCGACGCCCAGTGCGAGGGTCCACGGGTCGAGCAGCGCCGTGCCGCTGCCGGCGACCCCGAACGGCAGGACGGCCAGTGCGGCGACGGCCATCCCCAGCGCGAGGCCCCGGCTGCCCGGCACGCGGGCGCTGACCGCCTTGCCGAGCAGCACGTACCCGGCCCAGCCGACCGCGATGGCGACGCAGAGCAGCAGCCCCACCCGGTCCAGCCCGGTCCCGCCGAGCCCGCTGATGAGCAGCACGCCACCGCCGGCCAGGACCGCCCACGCCACGTCGGCGGGCCGGCGGCTGCCGGCGAGCGACACCAGCAACGGCCCCGCGAAGCCGATGGTGACCGCGACGCCGAGCGGCACCCGGTGCAGGGCCGCGTAGAAGGCGAGGTTCATCAGCGCCAGGGCGAGCCCGAACGCCCCGACCAGGGCGGCGGTGCGCCAGCCCAGCCGCAGCCCGGGCCGGGCGACGAGCAGCAGGATCAGCGCGGCGAAGCCGAGCCGCAGCGTGGTCGTACCGCCGGCGCTGGTGCTGCCGAAGAGCTGCTTGGCGACGGCCGCCCCGACCTGGGTGGAGAGCATGCCCAGCAGCATCAGCAGGGGCGGCGGCACGGCCCGGGGCCGGCCGAGGGCGACGGTCAGCCGGGCCGCCGGGTGGCCGGCCGGCAGCGGGCGGGAGGCGAGTGCGTACACCCGGACCACGGTGCTCGCGGACGGCGCGCCGCGCGACCGGATTTCCACGCCCGCCCCGGCGACGCCGGGCACCCGGCCGTCGGCGGTGCGCCGCCGATCCCGCTACCATGCCGGGCGGCACGATCATGTGAGGTGCCCCGCGCGAGCGGGGAGAATCGGGAAGCCGGTGCGAATCCGGCACGGGCCCGCCGCGGTGACCGGGGAGCCACCGTCCACGCGCGAGAGCGCAGCCACTGGCCCGGACGGGCCGGGAAGGCGGACGGCCAGGCGTCGATCCGGGAGTCCGAAGACCGGCCTCGCGTCAGGTGCCCACGCCCGGAGCGTGGGCCGAGCGCAGCGGGAGCCTGCCTTGGATCTTTACGACGTCATCCACCGCCGCCGGGACGTACGCGCCCAGTTCACCGGGGCGCCGGTGCCCGAGGAGACGCTGCACCGCGTGCTGGCGGCGGCGCACGCGGCGCCGAGCGTCGGCTACTCCCAGCCCTGGGACTTCATCGTCGTCCGCGACCCGGAGCTGCGGCGCCGGTTCCACGAGCACGTCCACACCGAGCGGGAGACCTTCGCCGCCACGCTGGAGGGGGAGGCGGCCGAGCGGTTCGCCCGCATCAAGATCGACGGGGTGCTGGAGTCCACCCTGTCGGTGGTGGTCACCTACGACCCGGCCCGGGGCGGGCCCGCCGTGCTCGGCCGGCACGCCATCGCCGACACGGGGCTCTACTCGGCCTGCCTCGCCATCCAGAACCTCTGGCTGGCCGCGACCGCCGAGGGGCTCGGCGTCGGGTGGGTGTCGTTCTACCGCGAGCCGTGGCTGGCGGACCTGCTCGGCATCCCCGACGGCGTACGGCCGGTGGCGTGGCTCTGCGTCGGCCCCGTCACCCACTTCGAGCGCGTGCCCGACCTGGCCCGGCACGGCTGGCGGCAGAAGCGTCCGCTGGCCGAGGCGATCCACCACGACCGCTGGACGCCCCCGAGCCCCTGACCCAACCACCGGCGGACCCGGCCGGCACACCCGGCCGGCCGGCCGCGGCGCGGACGCAGGCGGCCGGCGGCACAACTTCCCGGAAATAGTCGTCTCCCGGCGTGCCGAGGCCACTCTTTCCGGGAAGTTGCGCCTCTCGGCGGAGCCGGGCGCCGACCTCGTCGCCTCAGGGGCGGCGCGTCCGGTTGTGGGCCGGCAGGGGCCTCGTCACGTACCGCTGCGGATCCGTCACCGGCGACCGGTTTGCAGCCGCTCCTGCCGGGAAGTCGGTACGGGTGCGAGCACTGATGACGAAGATCGAGCAGGCCTCCGGGCTGGACCGGATCGGCGACCGGTTGCAGCGCGCCGTCCAGGCCACCCTCCGTCCGCAGCGGGTCCGTGACCTGCTGCACGGCGTCTGGCTGGGGCACCCGTTGCACCCCGCGATGGTGCAGGTGCCGGTCGGCGCGTGGATCAGCACCGCGGTGCTGGACCTGATGCCGGGGCAGCGCAGGGCCGCCACCACGCTCTGCGCGGTGGGCACCGTCAGCGCGCTGCCGGCGGCGGTCGCCGGGCTCAACGACTGGGCGGCGCTCGCCCGCGACCAGCGCCGGATCGGCCTCGTGCACGCCGCCTCCAACAGCGTGGGCCTGGCGTTCTACGCCGGCTCGGTCGCCGCCCGGATGTCCGGCCGGCACAACCTCGGCCGTACGCTCGGCTTCCTCGGGCTCAGCGCCGCGAGCATGGGGGCTTACCTCGGCGGGCACCTGGCGTACAAGCAGGGCGCGCAGGTCAACCAGAGCATCTCCGAACTGCACCGGATGAGCGACGGCTGGCACTCGATCGCCGACATGGCCACCCTGCCGCAGCGGAAGCTGATCACCCGGGAGGTCGACGACGTCTCGGTGATCCTCTACCGCCACGGCGACGAGGTGACCGTGATGCTGGAGCGGTGCCCGCACCAGAGCGGCCCGCTCGGTGAGGGCGAGGTGCGGGAGGTCGACGGGCACGAGTGCGTGGTCTGCCCCTGGCACGGCAGCACGTTCCGGCTCAACGGCGGCGAGGTCGTGCACGGGCCGTCCGGCAACGACCAGCAGGTCCTGCCCACCCGCATCGTCAACGGCATGCTGGAGACCCGCCTCCCCTGACCGCCCCCAGCCGCACCGTCCCGCCTGCCGTCGTTGCCGTCCTGACCGAGCCCCGCCGCGCCGTCCGCCTGCCGTCGGGTGCCGTCGTGATCGGCGTGTCGCCGCAGCAACACCCTGGCCGGAGCGGGCGTCCCGGCGTGGGTCAGGGGCGGCGGTGACGGCCGACGGGGCCTTCCCGGGTGGCGTCGGCGTGCGCCCACGCCTGGGCACCGATTACCGGTCCGGCGTGCCGGTTCCCGCTCGCGCCGCCGTGCCCGCCCGCGCCGCCGTGCCCCCTCGCGCCGCCGTGCCCGCTCGCGCCGCCGTGCCCGCTCGCGCCGCCGTGGCCGCTCGCGCCGCCGTGGCCGCTTGCGCCGCCGTGGCCGCTTGCGCCGCCGTGGCCGCTCGCGCCGCCGCCGGCACCCGAGCGGCGTGCCGTGCTGGTGCCGGCCGCGCCGGCCGGTACGGGGGCGGGGCGACGGCGCAGGCCCAGGACCGCGCCGATCTGCGCGCCGACGATGCTCGCCACCGCCAGGACGGCGGAGACCGCGAGCGGCCGGTTCACCCGGTCGGGCTCGCCGGGCCGGGCCGGTGACCCGCGCCGCTCCGGCGGTCCAGCCTGTTGCGGCGGACCCGGACGGGGACCCGGCGGTC
>NZ_JBPQTP010000114.1:0-22077 GCF_051386395.1 Micromonospora sp. URMC 106 | reverse complement strand
GGCGGGAGGGACTACTTGGTCGGGCGGCCGCCCGTCACGCCGAGGATCTCACCGGTGACGTAGCTGGATTCCTGGGAGGCGAAGAAGACGTACGCCGGAGCCAGCTCGGCCGGCTGGCCGGGGCGGCCCTCCGGGGTGTCCTGGCCGAACTGCTCGACCTTCTTCTCCGGCATGGTCGCCGGGATCAGCGGCGTCCAGATCGGGCCGGGCGCCACCGCGTTCACCCGGATCCCCCGCTCGGCCAGGTCGGCGGCGAGCGCCTTGGTGAAGTTGGCGATCCCCGCCTTGGTGGTGGCGTAGTCCAGCAGCTGCGGCGACGGGTCGAACGCCTGGATCGACGAGGTGTTGATGATCGCCGACCCCTCCGACATGTGCGGGATCGCGGCCCGGCAGAGCCAGAACATCGCGTACAGGTTGGTCTTGAGCACCCGGTCGAACTGCTCGTCGCTGATCCCGAGGATGCCCTTGTCCTGCGACATCTGGTAGGCCGCGTTGTTGACCAGGATGTCGATGCCGCCGAGGTCGCGCACCGCGCGCTCGATCAACTCCCGGCAGTGCCGCTCGTCGGTGATGTCGCCGCGCACGGCGATCCCCTTGCGACCGGCCTCCTCGACCAGCCGGACGGTCTCCCGGGCGTCGGCGTCCTCCTCCTCGCCGAGGTAGGAGATGAGCACGTCGGCGCCCTCCCGGGCGTACGCGATGGCGATCGCCCGGCCGATGCCGGAGTCGCCGCCGGTGATCACCGCCCGACGGCCCGTCAGTTTGCCGCTGCCCCGGTACGACTCCTCGCCGTGGTCGGGCTTCGGGGTCATCTCCTGGGTCGAGCCGGGCGGCGTCTGCTGCTGCCTCGGCTGCCCCTCCTGCTGGCCGTACTGGCTGGTGGGGTCCTGTTGGGTGTGCTGGTCCTCGCTCACCGACGTCTCCTCGCGCACCGGTCGGGGTCTGGTCTCCCACCGCCCTACCCTGCGGCGGCGGGCGGAAACGGGCGTGGCGCTGTTACACCGACGGGACCCACGGACGCTGGTGGTGTGAAACACCTCGGGCTGCCGTGGCAGGAGTGACGGCCGCTCGTTATGGTGCGCTCGGCGCCCAGCAGGCGCCCCAACCCCATCGAAGGGCACGTCATGACCTCTCCCTCCGGCCCGTCGCGTCGGACGGTGCTCGCCGCCGCGGCCGCGGCGGCGAGCGTCCCGCTGATCGCCGCCACCCCCGCCCAGGCGGCCGGCGCGACCCGGTCGCGGACCTGGGACCTCACGATCCTCGGCACCTCGGACACCCACGGCAACGTCTACAACTGGGACTACTACAAGGACGCCGAGTACGACGACAGCAAGCACAACGACGTCGGCGTCGCCAAGCTGGCCACCCTGGTCAACCAGATCCGCGCCGAGCGGCGGGGCAAGGCGACGCTGGTGCTCGACGCCGGCGACACCATCCAGGGCACGCCGCTGGCGACCTTCTACGCCAAGCAGGAGCCGATCACCACCACCGGCGCGACGCACCCGATGGCCAACGCGATGAACGTGCTCGGGTACGACGCCGTGACGCTGGGCAACCACGAGTTCAACTACGGCCTGCCCCTGCTGGCCAAGTGGATCTCGCAGCTCGGCTTCCCGGCGCTGGCCGCGAACGCCGTCAACGTCGCCACCGGCAAGCCGGCCTTCCTGCCGTTCGTCATCAAGAAGGTCTCCGTCGGTTTCGCCGCGCCGCCGTTGCGGGTCGGCATCCTCGGCCTGACCAACCCCGGCAGCGCGATCTGGGACAAGGCCAACGTCGAGGGCAAGCTGCGGTTCGACGACATGATCGCCACGGCGGCGAAGTACGTCCCGATCATGCGGGAGCGCGGCGCCGACGTCGTGCTGATCTCCGCCCACGGCGGCGACAGCGGCACCTCCAGCTACGGCCCGGAGCTGCCGATCGAGAACCCGACGGCGCTGATCGCCCAGCAGGTCCCCGGCATCGACGCGATCCTCTTCGGCCACGCCCACGCCGAGGTCGCCGAGAAGTTCGTGACCAACGAGCAGACCGGCGAGCAGGTGCTGCTCACCGAGCCGTCGAAGTGGGGCCAGCGGCTGAGCCGGATGGACTTCACCCTGGCCCGCGAGAAGGGCCGGTGGAAGATCACCAAGAAGTCCGCCGCCCTGCTGAACACCAACACCGTGGCCGAGGACCCGAAGGTCCTCGCCGCCGTGCGGGCGCAGCACCAGAAGACCGTCGCGTACGTCAACCAGGTCGTGGCCCGCTCCACGGTCGAGCTCTCGGCGGCGGAGAGCCGCTACAAGGACACCCCGATCCTGGACTTCATCAACCACGTCCAGACCGAGGTGGTCGGCCAGGCGCTCGCCGGCACGTCGTACGCGGCCCTGCCGGTGCTGTCGATCGCGGCGCCGTTCAGCCGCACGGCGGTCTTCCCCGCCGGCGACGTGAAGATCCGCGACGTGGCCGGCCTGTACGTCTTCGACAACACCCTCGAGGCCGTCGTGCTCAGCGGCGCCGAGGTGCGGACCTACCTGGAGTACTCCGCGAAGTACTTCCGGACCCTCGCCCCCGGCGCCCCGGTCGACCCGGAGACGATCAGCGACCCGGCGGTGCCGGACTACAACTACGACGTCATCTCCGGCCTGGAGTACGACATCGACATCTCCCGGCCGGTGGGCCAGCGCATCACCCGCCTGGTGCTGCCCGGCACCGACACCCCGGTCGCCGACAACGCGCAGTTCGTGGTGGCGGTGAACAACTACCGGCGCAGCGGCGGCGGCAACTTCCCCGCCATCGTGAAGACCCAGGTCTACAACGAGCAGCAGGAGATCCGCCAGTTGCTGATCGACTGGGCGCAGGCCAGGGGCGCGATCGACCCGGCCGACTTCTACCAGCCGAACTGGAAGCTGGTGCGCGAGGGCGTCCCGGTCTTCTGACCCGACGATCACCGGGCGGGCCGCGGGCGGATCGCCCGCGCCCCGTCCGCGTATCCGGCTCCGCTGGTCCCGGCGCGTCGGCTGACGGGCGACGCCGACGGCCGCGGCGGGCGTCACCACCCGTAAGGCATCCTAGGATCCTGGTGTGGAACCGGGGCCGGGAGGGCGGGCGGGATGCGGCTCAGTCGCTACGACGGCAGCTTGGCCAACGGCGTGCGGGGGGCCGGCAGTCGGTCCAGCAGCGCCAGCGCCGCCCGCACCGGGGCGCGGCCGAGCGTCTCGTCGAAGCTCGCCCGCCCCTGGCAGAACCGCACGAACATCCGCCAGCCCGGCGGCGTGGCCAGCAGCGCGTGGAAGACCTCCGGCCGCCGCGCGAACACGTCGAGCAGCCGGTGCCCGGCGCGCATCGACGGCACCAGGTCCCGCTCCACCGCGCGGTCGTAGCCCGCCAGGTCGCCAGCGGCCACCGCGGCGCCAGCCAACTCGCCGGAGCGCAGCGCGTAGCTGATCCCCTCCCGGCTCCAGGGCTCCAGCAGGCCCGCCGCGTCACCGGCCACCAGCACCCGGCCCCGGCGCAGCGGGGAGTCCTCCGCGCGGCAACGGGTCAGGTGACCCGAGTCGTGCTCCGGCTCCACGCCGGACAGACCCAGCCGGTCGACGAAGGCCCGCAGGTAGGCCCGGGTCCGCTCCCCCTCGCCCCGCGAGGCGATGACGCCGACCGTGAGCCGGTCGCCCTTGGGAAAGACCCAGGCGTACGAGCCGGGCAGCGGGCCCCAGTCCAGCAGCACGAGGCCCCGCCAGCGGTCCTGCTCCCGCGGCGGCACCGGCAGTTCCAACTCCAGCCCCAGGTCGACCTGCCGGTGGCGGACCCCCACGTGCCGGGCGGTCACGCCCGAGGAGCCGTCCGCCCCGATCACGGCCCGCGCGCGCACCGTCTCCCCGTCGGCCAGCCGCAGGCGTACGACCTCCGGGTCCTGCTCGACGGCGCGGACCGCGGCACGCTCGCGGACCTCGGCGCCGGCGGCGACCGCGGCGGCGCGCAGCCGGTCGTCGAACTCCTCACGGCGCACCATCGTCACGAGCGGGCCCTCGGGGTGTCGTCGGGTGAACCGGCGTCGCCCGTCCCGGGTGAACGTGATTCGGTCCACCCGGTCGTGCGCGGGCACCTCGATGCGGTCCCCCACCGCCGCGAGCGAGGTGCCGATGAGGCCGCCCCCGCAGGTCTTGTAACGGGGGTGGGCCGCACGTTCCACCACGAGCGTGCGCACGCCCGCGCGGGCGGCGGCATGGGCGGCGGAGAGGCCGGCGGGGCCGGCGCCGACGACGGCGAGATCCCAGATGATCACCGGTGCAGCGTATGCCAGAAGGCCGCGCCGGGCGGCGTCGGCGCGGCCGGACGACCGCCCGATCGGGTGGGCATCTTCGGTCGGCCACGGGGTAACCGCGCGGCGCGACCGCCCGCGGGGCGGGAAAGGTGAAGGAGGAGATCATGCGGCAGGTGCAACTGTCGGACGTCGAGGAACGGGTGTACGACGCCGTGGCGGCCCTGGAGGCGCGCGGGCAGGTGCCGTACCCGGACCTGATCGCGCAGGAGGCAGGGCTGACCGAGGAGCAACTGCACGCGCCACTGCACCTGCTCACCGAGAAGAACCTGCTGCACCGCGAGGACTCGCCGATGGCCGGTCTCGACTTCGGCCCCCGGTTCTGCGCCCGCCAGATGGCGTGAGTCGACGGGCGCGCCGCGACGATTCGCCTCCCGGGGACCGGGGTAACGGGCAGCGATGCCCGATCACCGGTCCACGGGAGGCAGGATGAGCGCGGCGCGTGCGCCGCGACCGGCGGACGCCACCGCCTCGCCGGACGACCGGCGACGCTGGCAGGCCCTCGGGGTCGGGCTGGTCGCCGCGTTCATGACGCTGCTCGACGTGAGCATCGTCAATGTCGCCGTCCCGTCGATGGACCGCGCCCTCGGGGCCTCCCCCAGCGACCTGCAGTGGGTGCTCTCCGGGTACGCCCTGACGTTCGGGCTGGTGCTGGTCTCCGCCGGCCGCTTCGGCGACGCGCGCGGACGGCGCACCGCGTTCGTCTTCGGGATCGCCCTGTTCACGCTCGCCAGCGCGCTCGCCGGGTTGGCGCCCTCCCCCGCGTGGCTGATCGGAGCCCGGCTGCTCCAGGGCGCGGCCGCCGGCGTGGTCAACCCGCAGGTCACCGGCCTGATCCAGGAGCTGTTCCAGGGACCGGAGCGGAGCCGCCCCTTCGGGCTGCTCGGGGCCACCATCGGTATCTCCACCGCGGTCGGCCCGCTCGTCGGCGGCCTGCTGATCGCCATCGGCGGCGAGGAGCACGGCTGGCGGTGGGTGTTCTTCGTCAACGTACCCGTCGGCATCGTGGCGGTCGTCCTCGGCTGGCGGCTGCTCCCCGGACGCCCGGCGGGCCCGGCGAACCACCGGCGGCTGGACCTCGTCGGGGTGCTGCTGCTCGGGACCGGCGTGCTGCTGGTGCTGCTGCCGCTGGTGCAACAGGAGTGGCAGAGCCGGGCGAAGTGGCTGCTCGTGCCGGCCGGACTGCTCGCCCTGGCCGCTTTCGCGGCCTGGGAACGGTGGCACGCCCGACGCCGCGAGCCGCTGTTCGACCTGCGCCTGTTCGCCTTCCGGTCGTACGCCCTCGGGTCGCTGATCGCGCTGGTCTACTTCGGCGGGTTCACCGCGATCTTCTTCATCTTCACGCTCTACCTGCAGGACGGCCTCGGCTACAGCGCGCTGGTCGCCGGCCTGGCCATCACCCCGTTCGCCCTGGGCTCGGCCGCGGCGTCCGCGCTCGGTGGCCGGATCGTCAACCGCTTCGGCCGGCCGCTGGTCGCGGTCGGGCTGCTCACCGTGGTGGTCGGGCTGGGTGCGGTGGTCGGGGTGCTCGACCTCGCGCCGGCCGGGGCCGTCGTGCCGTGGCTGACCGCGGCGCCGCTGCTGGTCGCCGGGCTGGGCAGCGGCCTGGTGATCGCCCCGAACCAGACCCTCACCCTGTCCCAGGTGCCGGTGCCGCAGGCAGGCAGCGGCGCGGGCATGCTCCAGACCGGCCAGCGGATCGGCTCCGCAGCCGGCATCGCCGCCGTCGGATCGGTCTTCTTCTCCGCGCTGGCCGGCAGCGACGGCGACTACTCCGTCGCGTTCCGGCACTCGCTCCTCCTGGCCGCCGCGGTCATCGCGCTGGCGCTGGTCGCCGCCCTGGTCGACGTCACCCTCGGCCACCGCCACTGACCGCCGGCCCGCCCCGCGCCGCTCGCCAACTGCCCGGGACCAGCCGTGCACCGAACGCCCCGACCGGCGACCTCACCTCCGCCGGCCGTACCGCCCGGACGCGGGAAACGCCGCTGGCCGGCACCCCCGTGCGGGGTGCCGGCCAGCGGCTTGTTCACACGTGTCAGTTGTTCCAGTGCTCGGCGACGAGGTCGGCGGCCTGCTGCTCCCACTGCGCGTAGTGGTCCGGGTACGCCGACACCTGCACCGTCTGCGCCGCCTTCGTCAGCGGCATGTCCTGCCACCCGTCGACCTGCTTCAGACCCTTCAGGAACGCCATCGTCGAGTACTGCGGGTCGGTGATCTGCTCCACCGTGCCCCAACCCGAGGACGGGCGCTGCTGGAACAGACCCTGCGAGTCGTGGTCGTTGCGCTCACCCAGGTGACCCAGGTTCTCCAGCTTCGACTCCTGCAACGCCGTCGCGATCGCCACCACCGCGGCCCGCTCGTCCATACCGGCCTTCTTCGTCGCCGCGATGATCGCCTTCACGTTACCCACCTGCTCATCCGACAGGTCGATACGCGACTGCGCGCCCTGCACACCATGCGGAACCAGCTTCGCCTTGTCCACACCCGGCTTGTCGGCCTGCACCGCGACGGCGGCGACCGGGGTGGCCTCAACCGCAGGGGCGGCGTGAGCGGCAGCCGGACCAGCGAACACACCACCGGCGAACGCCAGACCAGCAACACCAAGAACGCTCTTACGCATGATCGTGTTCATCACAGTGGCTCCATTCGGGGGTTGGCACCACACGCAGCGAACAAGGGGGGTTCGGCCACGCGGGGTGCAAGCACCGTCCGGCGCTCAAGAAATCAGGGGGATCCGGCAGCACGCCGGGAAGAATCAGACCAGGCCACGTTCACGCGGGGGCAGGGGGACGCCCGCACGCCGGCCGGACCATGTGTAACGACCGGCGGCCCACCATCATTCCGGGGGTCGGCACACCAGTCCGTCGCCCGGGGGTGTGCCCTTGCTCAGCCGTACGCATGGTGTAACGACCCCGGCCCCGCCACGATTCCACGCCCACGATGCCCCCGGTCACACCCGAAACCGGACACCCGGCGTGTGACCGGCCGCCCTCCGCCGGAATCAAGCCTTAGCCCAGAGCCGGCACGGCGGTCCACGGCCCCACGGGCAGGTCAGCTTGGCGCAGCGCACCGCACCTCGACGCGAGCGCCGGGTGACGGCCGACACATCAGATACGAACCGGTTCCGTATCGAAACTGGAGCGCCTACGCTGTCCTCAATTACGAGTCTGACCCGTATCGATAACGGGCCCGGGGGGAGAACCGGAGATGCAACCGCACGAGAACACGGGACACCCGAGGAGGTGGGCGATCCTCGGGGTGCTGGTGATCAGCCTGCTCGTGGTCGTCCTGGACAACACGATCCTCAACGTCGCCCTGCGCACGCTCGCCGACCCGGTGCACGGCCTCGGTGCCAGCCAGGGCGAGCTGGAGTGGTCGATCAACTCCTACACGCTGGTCTTCGCCGGCCTGCTGTTCACCTTCGGCGTGCTCGGTGACCGCGCCGGCCGCAAGCGTTTCCTGCTGATCGGCCTGGTGCTCTTCGGGCTGGCGTCGCTGCTGTCGGCGTACGCGCAGAGCCCGGCTCAGCTCGTCGCGGCCCGCGCGCTGATGGGGGTGGGCGGCGCGGCCATCATGCCGGTCACGCTCTCGATCATCTCGAACGTCTTCGACCCGCGGGAGCGGGGCCGGGCGATCGGCGTCTGGGCGGGCGCGGTCGGCCTGGCGGTGGCGATCGGCCCGATCCTCGGCGGCGCGCTGCTGGAGCACTACTGGTGGGGCTCGGTCTTCCTGATCAACGTGCCGGTGGTCGCGCTCGGCGTGGTGCTGGTGGCGATCCTGGTCCCCGAGTCGCGCGATCCGAGCCCGGGGCGCGTCGACGTCGTCGGCGTGCTGCTGTCGGTGGTCGGCCTGGTCGCCCTGACGTACGGCATCATCGACGGCGGGGAGCACGGCTTCGGCCGCCCGGTCGTCTGGGCCGCGATCCTCGGCGGCCTGGCGGTGCTGGCCTGGTTCGTCGCGTACGAGCGGCGCAGCGACCACCCGTCGCTGGACGTGCGGCTGTTCCGGGTGCCCCGCTTCGCGGCCCCGGTGGCGATCGTCGGGCTGGTCTTCTTCGCCGCGATGGGCGTGATGTTCTTCAGCTCGTTCTACCTGCAACTCGTGCGCGACTACAGCCCGTTGGAGACCGGCCTGCTCTTCCTGCCCTTCGCGGTGGCCCAACTCGTCTTCGCCCCGCGCAGCGCGGCGATGGTCCGCCGGTACGGCGGCAGGGCCGTCGCCGTGGTCGGGCTGGCGCTGACCACGGTGTCGCTCGGCGCGTTCGCCTTCGTCGGCGAGAGCACCCCGATCTGGGTGGTGCTGGTCGTCTTCTTCCTCCAGGGCACCGGGATGGCCAACATCATGCCTCCGGCCATGGAATCGATCATGTCGGCGCTGCCCCGGGAGAAGGCCGGCGTCGGCTCGGCGGTCAGCAACACCGTCCGGCAGGTGGCCGGCGCGCTCGGCGTGGCGGTGCTCGGGTCGGTGCTCTCCGCGGTCTACCGCGCCGACGTCGACTCCGCGCTGCGGGACCTGCCCGCCGGGGCGCGCGACGCGGCCGGCGAGTCGATCTCCGGCGCGTACGCCGCGGCGGGTCAGCTCGGGCCGGCGGCGCCGCAGCTCATCGCGGTGGCCAACGACGCCTTCGTGGCCGCGATGCACTGGGCGGCGGGCCTGGCCGCGGTGGTCTCCGCGGTCGGCATCCTCGTGGTGCTGCGCTGGATGCCCGGCCGCTCCCCGGCGGCGGCGCCCGCGCCGGCGGCGGAACCCGAGTTGGCCGGGACCGCCTAGGTTCGGGGACAATGTCCGACATGACTTCCGCCGCGGACGCGCCGCGGTCGCCCGGGCGACCGCGGAGCGTCCGCGCGGACGAGGCGATCCTCGAGGCCACCCTCGACCTGCTCGCCCAGGGCAGCACGATCGAGACCCTCTCGATCGAGTCGATCGCCGCCCGGGCCGGCGTGGGCAAGGCCACCATCTATCGCCGCTGGCCCGGCAAGGACGCGTTGCTGACCGACGCGCTGCGCCGGCTCAAGGGCAACCCGCCCGCGCCGCCCGGCGGATCGGTCCGCGACGACCTGGTGCTACTGGTCGGCGCGGTCGGGCACAACGTCGACCCGCGGGCGGCGCGGATCATGCCCTGCCTGGTGCCGCGGGTGAACCGCAGCCCGGAGGAGTACCAGCTCTACCAGAGCATCATCGAGCCGCGCCGGGCGCTGATGCGGGAGGTGCTGCGCCGGGGGATCCGCACCGGCGAGCTGCGCGCCGACATCGACGTCGAGGTCACCATGGCGATGCTGACCGGCCCGATGCTGATCCAGCGGGTGCTGCGCTGGCACCCCGAGCTCGACGAGGCGTCCCTGCCGGAGAAGATCGTCGACGGCGTGCTGGACGGGATCCGGGCCCGCTGACCCGGGCCGCCGCCCGGTCCGGCCCGCCGGGCGCGCCCGACCGGACCGTCAGCCGGCCGGCGTACGCAGGCGGTGCAGGCGCAGGGCGAGCTGGACCTCCAGCGCCCGCTCCGGCTTCTGCCAGTCCGCGCCGAGGAGCTGTCCGACCCGCTCCAGCCGCTGGGTGACCGTGTTGACGTGCACGTGCAGCAGTTCGGCGGCCCGGGCGAGGCTGCCGCCCACCCCGAAGTACGCCTCCAGGGTCTTCACCAGCGCGGTGCCCCGCCGGGCGTCGTAGTCGACCACCGGCCCGACGGTGGCGGTGAGGAACCGGTCCACGTCCTTGTCGCCCCCGTCGCCGACCGCGCCCAGCAGCAGCCCGACGAAGCCCAGCTCGGCGGTGCTCGCCCCCTGCCCCGAGCGGCCCAGCGCGCCCAGCGCGGTCAGGCAGCGGTCCGCCTCGGCGAACGTGGTGGCCAGCGACGCCGGCCCCGTCGACGGCCCGCTCGCCCCGGCGGTCACCGGCCGTCCGGTCACCCGCGACAGGTCCCGGGCCACCGCCCGGGCGCTGCCGCCCGCGTCCCGCCCCGGCAGCATCAGCACCACCCGCCCGTCGCGGGCCGCCGCCAGCCCACCCCGGGTGGAGGCGTACGTGGTGGCCCAGGACAGCACCCGCTGCCGGGCCGAGCCCGTCGCGGCGATCGCGTCGTCGCCGACGGCCACCAGCACGTGCGGCGCGTCGAGGTCCACCCCGAGCCGGCGGGCGCGGCTGCGCAGCGCGTCCGTGTCCCGCAGCGGCCGGGCGATCAGGTCGTCGAGCAGCTCGCCCCGGACCCGTCCCTCCGCCTCGGCCACCGTGCGCCGGAACAGCAGCAGCAGCGCGGTCACCAGCGAGGCCCGCTCCAGGATCCGCTGGTCGGCGTCGACCAGCTCGTCGTCGGGGCGCAGCACCAGCGCGCCCAGGTTCTCCGCGCCGGCCACCACCGCGGCGTACCAGAGCGGCCCCCGGCGCACGCTGCGGCCCTCCGTACGCGACGCGGCCACCGCCTCGACCATGTCCGCCCGGTCCGGCTCGTCGATCTCGCCGACCCGGGCCAGCAGGCGGCCCTCCGCGTCCAGCGCCAGCAGCGCCCCGCCGAGCACGTCGGTGACCGCGGCGGCGACGTCCTCCACCCCGCCGCCGCGCAGCACCAGCGCGGTCATCCGGTCGTGCGCCGCCGCGGCCCGCTCCACGGAGCTGCTGTGCGCCCGGATGGTGGTGTTCGCCGCCGACAGCTCCTCCAGCGCCGCCCGGGTCTCCGCCAGCAGCCGCGCGGTGTCGATCGCCACCGCCGCGTGCGCCGCGAGGGACACCAGCAGCGCGACCTCCTCCCGGACGAACGGCCGGGCCGAGCGGTTGGCCGCGTAGAGCACCCCGATCGAGGTGGAGCCCAGCCGCAGCGGCACCCCGAGGATCGCCACCAGACCCTCCTCGCCCACCCCGGCATCGATCTCGCCCGTGTGGTGGAAGCGCGCGTCCTCGGAGTAGTTCGCGGTGACGTACGGGGCGCCGGACTGGGCGACCAGGCCACCGAGGCCGGCGCCCATCGGCAGCCGCAGTCGCTGGAACCGGGCCGAGACCGAGCCGTCGGTGACCCGCATGTAGGTGTCGCCGCGCTCCTCGTCGTTGAGGGTCATGTAGGCGACGTCCGCGCCGAGCAGGTTGCGCGCCCGGTGCACGATCGCCCGCAGCACGTCGTCGAGGTCGCGCAGCCCGGCCAGGTCGCTGACCGTGTCGTACAGGCCGGAGAGTTCGACCTCCCGCCGGCGGCGGCGCTCCAGCAGCGCGCGGACCCGCAGCGCCACCGTCTTGGCCTGCTCCAGCTCGGCGAGCCGCTCCGGCGGCAGCCCGGCGGCGCGCGCGGCGACGAGCGGTCCCTCGAACTCCACCGCGGCGGCCTCGCGGGCGAGCAGTTCCAGGAACTCCACCGGTGACGACATGACCGACATTGTGCGGCTCGCCACTAGTTCGCCGTCCAGCCCCCGTCGAGCGCGATGGACGCGCCCGTGATGAACGCCGCCGGCGGGGAGCAGAGGTACGCCACCAGCTCCGCCACCTCTTCCGGCTCGATCAGCCGCTTGATCGCCGCCCGCGCCAGCATGATCTTCTCGACCACCTCGGCCTCGGGGATGCCGTGGCTGGCGGCCTGGTCGGCGATCTGGCTCTCCACCAGCGCCGTCCGCACGTACGCCGGGTTGATGCAGTTGGCGGTGACGCCGTGCGGCGCGGCCTCCAGCGCGACCACCTTCGACAGCCCCTCCAGGGCGTGCTTGGCCGAGACGTACGCCGACTTGTACGGCGAGGCGCGCAGCCCGTGCACCGAGGAGATGTTGACGATCCGCCCCCAGCCCCTGGCGTACATGTGCGGCAGCGCCCGGCGGATGATCAGGAACGGCGCCTCCACCATCACCCGGTGCAGGTGGGCGAAGCGCTCCGCGGGGAACTCCTGCACCGGCGCCACGTGCTGCAGGCCGGCGTTGTTCACGACGATGTCCACGTCGGCGTCGAGCCGCTCCACCGCCCCGGCGTCCGCCAGGTCCACGCCCTCGGCCCGGCCGCCGGCCTCCGCCGCCACCGCCTTCGCCGCCGCGAGGTTGCGGTCCACCACCAGCACCTTCGCCCCGGCGGCGCCCAGCCGCAGGGCACAGGCGCGGCCGATGCCGCTGCCGCCCCCGGTCACCAGGGCGGTACGACCAGCGAGGTCGACGTGTACGACGTGGGGGACCGCCACGGGTTCTGCCGTCATGGCGCATGAAGTTACGAGGTGTGTGTCCGGGCGCACATGGGGCGGCGACACATACTCGACGGCCGGAGTGTGTGGCCGGCGCGCGGGGTCGGCGGCGTGTCGACGCGTCGGCGTGTCCCCGGCGGCGGGGTGTCACCCGGATCGGTAGGGTGTCGAACACACGTACTGCTGACGGCTGGGGGAGGAGGCGGCGTGCGGGTGCTGGGCGTCGACCCGGGGCTGACCCGGTGCGGGGTCGGCGTGGTCGAGGGCGTGCCGGGGCGGCCCTGCACGCTGGTCGCCTACTACGTCGTCTACACCGACCCGGGCGACGAGCTGCCGCTGCGCCTGCTGCACCTGGACCGCTCGCTCACCGACCTGGTGGCCGAGCACCGGCCGGACAGCGTCGCCGTCGAGCGGGTGTTCAGCCAGCACAACGTCCGCACGGTGATGGGCACCGCCCAGGCCAGCGGGATCGCCGTGCTCGCCGGCGCCCGCGCCGGGCTGCCGGTGCAGACCTACACGCCCAGCGAGGTGAAGGCGGCCGTGACCGGTTCCGGCCAGGCCGACAAGGCGCAGATGACCGCCATGGTCACCCGGCTGCTGCGGCTGCCCGAGCCGCCGAAGCCGGCCGACGCCGCCGACGCCCTCGCCCTGGCCATCTGCCACGTGTGGCGCGGCGGGACGCGCTCCAAGCTGGCCGCCGCGGCCGACCGGGTACGACGAGGAGGAACCAGATGATCGCCAGCGTGCGCGGGGTGGTGACCGCGACCGGTCCGGACCACGCCGTGGTCGAGGTCGGCGGGGTGGGCCTGGCGGTGCAGTGCGCCCCCGGCACCCTCGCCGAGCTGCGGGTCGGCCAGCCCGCCCGGCTGGCCACCAGCCTGGTCGTCCGGGAGGATTCGCTCACCCTCTACGGCTTCGCCGACGACGACGCCAAGCAGCTCTTCGAGCTGCTGCAGACCGCCAGCGGGGTCGGCCCCCGGCTGGCCCAGGCGGTGCTCGCCGTGCACACCCCCGACGCGGTGCGCAAGGCGATCGCCAACGCCGACACCGCCGCGCTGACGCGGGTGCCCGGCATCGGCAAGAAGGGCGCCGAGCGCCTGGTCCTGGAGCTGCGCGACCGTGTCGGCCCGGTCCCGGTCGGCGCCGACGGCGCGGCCGGGGTGACCGGCGGGGCGTGGCCCGAGCAGGTCCGGCAGGCGCTGGTCGGGCTCGGCTGGACGGCGGGGCAGGCCGACCAGGCGGTCGCCGCGGTGGCGGAGACCGTCGACGGTGACGTGCCGCCGGTGCCGGTCCTGCTCAAGCAGGCCATCCGGCTGCTGGGCCGCACCCGGTGACCGGCCCGGACGGCGGGCTGGTCTCCGCCTACGTGCACGACGCCGACCTGGACGCGGAGGCCAGCGTCCGGCCGAAGCGGCTGGAGGAGTTCATCGCCCAGCACCGGGTGCGCGACCAGCTCGACCTGCTGCTCCAGGGCGCGATGCGGCGCGGCTCCCCGCCCGACCACATCCTCCTCTCGGGGCCGCCCGGCCTCGGTAAGACCACCCTGGCCAACATCGTCGCGGCCGAGCTGGGCTCGGGCATCCGGGTGACCAGCGGCCCGGCGATCGAGCGCTCGGGCGACCTGGCCGCCATCCTGACCAGCCTCGCCGAGGGCGACGTGCTCTTCATCGACGAGATCCATCGGATCGCGAAGCCGGCCGAGGAGCTGCTCTACAGCGCGATGGAGGACTTCCGGGTCGACGTGGTGGTCGGCAAGGGCCCGGGCGCGACGGCCATCCCGCTGGACGTCGAGCCGTTCACCCTGGTCGGCGCCACCACCCGCTCCGGCCTGCTGACCGGGCCGATGCGCGACCGCTTCGGCTTCGTCGCGCACCTGGACTTCTACTCCCCGGCCGACCTCGAGGTGCTGCTGCGCCGCTCGGCCCGGATCCTCGGCGTGCCGATCACCGACGACGGCGCCGCCGAGGTGGCCGGCCGCTCCCGGGGCACGCCCCGGATCGCCAACCGCCTGCTGCGCCGGGTGCGCGACTTCGCCGAGGTCCGCGCCGACGGCGTGGTCACCCTGGAGACCGCCCGGGCGGCCCTGAAGGTGTACGACGTCGACGCGCTGGGCCTGGACCGGCTGGACCGGGCGGTGCTGACCGCGCTGGTCGACTCGTTCCGGGGCGGGCCGGTCGGCCTGTCCACCCTCGCGGTGGCGGTGGGGGAGCAGCCGGACACGGTCGAGGAGGTGTGCGAGCCGTTCCTGGTGCGAGCCGGCCTGCTGGCGCGGACGCCACGCGGGCGGGTCGCCACCGAGGCCGCCTGGCGACACCTGGGACGTACGCCACCTAATGGTACATTTGGCGCGGATGCCCCTCCCGCGCCCGATCTGTTCTCGGTGGACGTCGATCAGCCGTGATGCGAACGTGATCTGTGCCGCATTCGGCGTTCCCAGGTGCAGGGATTAGACTCGCGCCGGTCTGTACAGGACGTGAGAATCCGCCTCCGCTCCGGCGCGCCCGTGCCGGGTCGGCGGCCAATGGGAAGGTCTTTCACCGTGCTTTACGCAGCACAGGGCGGCGGGGGAGCCGGCAGCCTGACGCCGATCCTCATGATCGCTCTGCTCTTCGGCGTCATGTACTTCATGATGATCCGCCCCCAGCAGAAGCGCCGCCGCGAGGCGGAGGCCATGCAGTCCGCCCTCGCACCCGGCGACGAGGTGGTCACCATCGGTGGGCTCTACGGCACGGTCACCGGCGTCGACGACGACACCGTCCTGCTCGAGGTCGCGCCCGGCGTGCAGACCCGGTACGCCCGCCCGGCGATCGCCCGGGTGGTCAGCCAGGCCGAGCGTGCCGAGGAGCCGGCCGCCGAGGACGCGGACGTCGTCAAGGAGTGAGGCGTCGCTCCCGCCCCGGGGCGGCGGGCGCCGGCTCCCGGTGACCGCCGCGCCCGACGGGGCAGCGGAGACGACGTGAAAACTGGATAGTTGGGCCCGACGGCGGAGCCGGCACGTCGCGCTCCAGCCGGCGCCCCCGCGCCGCGACGTCGGAGCCGCGTGCCGGTCTCCGACGCCGGCTCGTCAGAACCGCCGGCCGCACCGGCCGACACCCGCCGCACCAGCGGCGCGACCGTACAGGGAGACAGGACAGCCGTGGCACCACCTCAGGGACAGATGCGCCCCGGACGGCAACTGGCCGTGCTCGGGCTCATCTTCGTCGTCCTCTATCTTTTGGTGTTCTTCGCGGGCGGCGCCAGCGGCGGCCTGAAGGACCGGCTGGAGCCCAAGCTCGGCCTGGACCTCGTCGGTGGCACCCGGCTGACGCTGGAGGCGACCAACAGCGTCGACGGCCGGGCCCCGACGGCGGAGAACCTCGAAGAGGCCCGCCAGATCATCGAGAGCCGGGTCAACGCCTTCGGCGTCGCCGAGGCGGAGGTGGTCACCGAGGGCAACCGCAACATCGTGATCTCCCTGCCCGGTGAGAACCGCGACATCACCGAGGTGGGCAGCGCCGCCGAGCTGCGCTTCCGCAAGGTGCTCAAGGCCGCCGACGGCAGCGGCGCGGCCGCCGCCCCGGCGCCCACCGCCACCCCGGCACCGTCCGGCAGCGCCACCCCGGCGCCCTCGGGCAGCGCGAAGCCCTCGGCCAGCGCCTCCCCGTCGGGCAGCGCCGGGCCGAAGGCCACCGCGTCGCCGAGCGGCGGCCAGGGCGGCATGGCTCCGGCGCCGAGCGCGTCGGCCTCGCCCAGCGCGTCGGCCTCGCCGAGCGCCGCGGCGCCCTCGCCCAGCGCCGAGCCGGTGCCGCAGAGCATCGAGGAGCAGCGCAAGGCCGTCGAGAAGAAGGTCGGCGCCGCCGCCTGGGCCGCCGCCAGCGGCCTCAAGGCCCCGGCCGACCTGGCCGCCGACCCGTCGCTGGCGGAGAAGCTCAAGCCGTTCGCGACCCTCGACCCGCGCGAGGTCGCGGTGCTGCCGGCGCAGCTGCAGTTCAACGTGCCGCAGATCAGCTGCGCCCAGCTCGACAAGCGCCCGCCGGCGTCCATCTCCGCCCCCGACCAGCAGGTGGTGGCCTGCGAGGACGGCGCCGCGAAGTACCTGCTCGACCAGGCGAAGGTGCTCGGCACCGACGTCGACGACGCCGACGCGGTGCTCGACCAGACCAGCTCCTGGGTGGTCAGCCTCGACTTCACCGGCGCGGGCCAGGACAAGTGGACCAACCTGACCCGTGAGGCGTTCAACAACGAGGGCCAGGCCTGCGACGCCACCGCGCTCGGCCAGGACGGCAAGTGCCGCGTCGCCGTCGTGCTGGACAACGAGATCGTCTCCTCGCCCGAGATCCAGGGCGTGTTGACCGGCAACTCGCAGATCACCGGCAACTTCACCCAGAAGGACGCCAGCGCCCTCGCCGGTCAGCTCCGCTACGGCGCGCTGCCGGTGACCTTCGACGCGCAGGAGCAGCAGAACGTCACCGCCACCCTGGGCGCCAGCCACCTGCGGGCCGGTCTCCTCGCGGCGGGCATCGGCATGCTGCTGGTCATCATCTACTCGTTCTTCTACTACCGCCTGCTCGGCTCGGTGATCTTCCTGAGCCTGATCCTCTCGGCGCTGCTGGTCTTCGGCGCGCTGGTGGTGCTCGGCCGGCAGATCGGCTTCACCCTCACCCTCGCCGGCATCGCTGGCATGATCGTCTCGCTCGGTGTGGCGGCGGACTCGTTCGTCATCTACTTCGAGCGGCTCAAGGACGAGATCCGGGAGGGGCGCAGCCCGCGCAGCGCCGTGCCGCGCGCCTGGATCCGGGCCCGCCGGACGATCATCTCGGCCAACGCGATCACGCTGATGTCGGCGGTGGTGCTCTACGTCGTCTCGGTCGGCGCGGTGAAGGGCTTCGCCTTCGCCCTCGGCCTGGCGACCGTGCTGGACCTGGTCGTGGTCTTCCTCTTCCGGCACCCGATCATGACGATGTTCGCCCGCACCCGGGCGTTCCTGTCCCCGCGGGTCAGCGGTCTCGGCCGGGCGCTCCCGCCCCGCACGGCCGAGCCGGCCCAGCCCCGCAACCCGCGCGTCAAGGAGGCCTGAGATGGCTAAGAGTGGTCTCGCGAGCCGCCTCTACCGCGGCGAGGCCGGCCTCGACATCATCGGCCGGCGCAAGCTCTGGTTCGCCGTCGCCGGCGCGCTGGTCCTGCTCGCGCTCCTCAGCTTCGGGCTGCGCGGGTTCAGCCTCGGCATCGAGTTCGCCGGCGGCAACTCGTTCCAGATCCCGGCGAGCGTCGGCACGCTGGAGCAGACCGAGGAGAGGGTCGAGGCGGCCCTCGCCGCGCAGGGCGGCGGCGCCGAGGTGGTCACCACGCAGAAGGTCGGCGGCACCGGCGGCGACTTCTACGAGGTGCGGACGACGCAGCTCAGCGCGGAGCAGGCCAACGCCGTCAAGGTCGAGATGGCCGACGAGTTCGGCATCGGCGCGGAGCAGATCAGCGGCAACCAGGTCAGCGAGGCGTGGGGCAGCCAGGTCACCTCGCGCGCGCTGCTCGGTCTGGTCATCTTCATCGCGCTGGTGATGGTCTACCTGATCCTGCGCTTCGAGTGGCGGATGGCGGTCGCCGCCGTCTCCTCGCTGATCATGAACCTGATCCTCACCGCCGGCGTCTACTCGCTGGTCGGCTTCGAGGTCACCCCGTCGACGGTCATCGGCTTCCTCACGATCCTGGGCTTCGCGCTTTACGACGTGGTGGTGGTCTTCGACAAGGTGCAGGAGAACACGCGCGGCATCACCGCGAACAACAACCAGACGTACGGCGAGGCGGCCAACCTGGCCATCAACCAGAGCCTCATGCGGTCGCTGAACACGTCGGTGGTGGCGCTGCTGCCGGTCGGCGGTCTGCTCTTCATCGGTGCCGGCCTGCTCGGCGCGGGCACCCTGAAGGACCTCGGCCTGGTGCTCTTCGTCGGTATGGCGGTCGCGTTCCTGACCTCGATCCTGCTGGCGACGCCGCTGCTGGTGCTGCTGAAGAACTACGAGCCGCGGATCCAGGCGCACAACAAGCGGGTCCTGGCCCGCCGGGGCGCCATCGCCCGCGGCGAGGTCACCCCGAAGGGCGCCCCCCGCGCCGCGGAGGCCGCGGACGAGCCGGTCGACGCGGAGTCGGCGGCCCTGGCCGGCGCCGCGCCGAAGGTGGGCGCGCGGCCGGCCGCGAAGCGGCCGACGGGTGCCCGGGGCGGGCGGCCGGCCGGCGGCGGTGGCAACCGGCCGGGCGGCGGCAAGCGGCGCTGACCCGGGCCGGGGACACCCGGTAGGAATCGGACCGACGGCGTCCTTCATGCTGTGCGAGCAGCATGGAGGACGCCGTCGTCGTGGAAGGGGAGCGGACTGCCGTGACGGAGACCCACAGCACCGGGGTACGGGGAGACAGTGGCCCGGAGGCCGCGAAGCTGGTGGCCAGCCGGGTGCTCGACGTGCCCGACTTCCCCAAGCCCGGCGTCATGTTCAAGGACCTGATGCCGCTGTTCGCCGACGGTGACGCGTTCCGCCAGGTGATCGACGGGATCGTCGCGTACCACGGGCGGGACTCGTTCGACGCCGTCGTCGGCATCGAGGCGCGCGGGTTCGTGGTCGCGGCGGCCATCGCGTACGCGACCGGCGTCGGGGTGGTGCCGGTGCGCAAGGCGGGGAAGCTGCCCCGCCCGGCGTACTCGGCCTCCTACGCGCTGGAGTACGGCGAGGCCACCCTGGAGGTGCACCAGGACGCCTTCACCGCCGGCCACCGGGTGCTGGTGGTCGACGACGTGCTGGCCACCGGCGGCACCGCCGAGGCGACGCTGGACCTGGTGGAGCGGGCCGGGGGCACCGTGGCCGGCTTCACCGTGCTGCTGGAACTCGGCTTCCTCGGCGGGCGGGAGCGGCTGGCCCCGCGCCCGGTCCATGCCCTGCTGACCGTTTGAGCGCCCCGGCCGTCGGACGGACCCGGCGCGGTCCGTCCGGCGGAGCGGCGGGGCACCGTGCGTGCGGGTAGCATTGCCCTTTGCTGACCGGGCGGAGGCCCGTCCGGGTGGCGTGAGACCAGGCCGACCGGCACGGTCGGTGTATTCCCGGCGAGCGGTGAGGAGGCCGGTGTCCCACGATGTCGCCCCTCCGGTGGAGGGCACGGTGCAACCGACAGGCGACGCGGACGGCTCGGTGACTGCCCGGAACGGTGACGCGCCGACCCGGGGCGCGGGCTCCGGCAACGGTTCCGGCGTGGCCGGTCCGGCCGACGCCGCGCGTCCCGGCGCGGCGCCCGGCCCGGCCGGTGGCGCGGGCGTGGCGACCGAGGGGGTCGTGCTCCCGTTCCCCGCCGACGGCTCCGGCGATCCCGTGCCCAGCGCCGGCTTCGCGCTGTCCAGCGCGCCCACCGGCCGCCGCGTGCGGGCCAGGCTGGCGCGGTTCAACGCGCCGTGGCAGTCCTCGCAGGTCAGCGAGGTGCTCGAACCGCTGATCTCGACCCACCGGGACGCCCACCCCAAGGCCGACGCGCGGCTGCTCCAGCGCGCCTTCGACACGGCGGCCCGCTGGCACTCCGGGCAGTACCGCAAGTCCGGCGACCCCTACATCACCCACCCCCTCGCGGTGGCCACCATCCTGGCCAACCTGGGGATGGACACCACCACGCTGGTCGCCGCGCTGCTGCACGACACCATCGAGGACACGGAATACACCCTCGACCAGATGCGGGCCGACTTCGGCGGCGAGGTCGCGCTGCTCGTCGACGGGGTCACCAAGCTCGACAAGGTCAAGCTGGGCGACGCGGCCAAGGCCGAGACGATCCGCAAGATGGTCGTCGCGATGGCCAAGGATCCGCGGGTGCTGGTGATCAAGCTGGCCGACCGGCTGCACAACATGCGCACCCTCACCTTCCTGCCCCGCCCGAAGCAGGAGCAGAAGGCGAAGGAGACGCTGGAGATCCTGGCCCCGCTGGCCCACCGGCTGGGCATGAACACCATCAAGTGGGAGCTGGAGGACCTCGCCTTCGGCACGCTCTTCCCGAAGCGCTACGAGGAGATCAACCGGCTGATCGGGGAGCACCAGCCGCAGCGCGAGGCGCTGCTGCGCCAGGTGACCCAGAAGGTGCAGACCGACCTGAAGGCCGCCAAGATCAAGGCGGAGACGACCGGGCGGCCGAAGCACCTCTACTCGATCTACCAGAAGATGATCGTGCGGGGTCGCGACTTCAACGACATCTACGATCTGGTCGGGGTCCGGATCCTGGTCGACACGGTGCGGGACTGCTACGCGGCGCTGGGCGTGATCCACGCCAACTGGCAGCCGGTGCCGGGCCGGTTCAAGGACTACATCGCGATGCCCAAGTTCAACATGTACCAGTCGCTGCACACGACGGTCATCGGGCCCACCGGCAAGCCGGTGGAGATGCAGATCCGCACGTACGCGATGCACCGCACCGCCGAGTTCGGCATCGCCGCACACTGGAAGTACAAGGAGCACAAGGGCACCCAGATCGTCGGCCCGCCGGCGCACATCGACGAGATGACCTGGCTGCGGCAGCTGCTGGACTGGCAGCGGGAGGCGGCCGACCCGAGCGAGTTCCTCGACGCGCTGCGCTTCGACCTGTCCAGCCAGGAGGTGTACGTCTTCACCCCGAAGGGTGACGTCATCCCGCTGCCGACGGGGTCGACGCCGGTGGACTTCGCGTACGCGGTGCACACCGAGGTCGGGCACAAGTGCATCGGCGCGCGGGTCAACGGCAAGCTGGTGCCGCTGGAGTCGACGCTGTCCAACGGCGACGTGATCGAGATCTTCACCTCGAAGTCCGACACCGCCGGCCCGACGCAGGACTGGCTGGGCTTCGTCAAGAGCCCGCGCGCCCGCACCAAGATCCGCCAGTACTTCAACAAGGAGCGGCGCGAGGAGGCGATCGAGGCCGGCAAGGACGCGATCGTCAAGGCGATGCGCAAGCAGGGCATGCCCCTGCAGCGGATGCTCACCTCCGACGCGCTGATGGCGATCGCCCGGGACCTGCACCTGGCCGACGTCGCGTCGCTCTACGCGGCGGTCGGCGACAGCCAGGTCTCCGCCCAGTCCGTCGTGCAGAAGCTGATGGCGGCGTACGGCGGCGAGGAGGGGGCGGCGGAGGACATCGCCGAGACCGCCGTCGCGACCCGGCCGCCGCGCAGCCGGCAGAGCAGCGCCGACCCGGGCGTGGTGGTGCGCGGGGTCAGCGACGTGTGGATCAAGCTGGCGCGCTGCTGCACGCCGGTCCCACCGGATTCGGTGTTCGGCTTCGTCACCCGCTCCGGCGGGGTGAGCGTGCACCGCGACGACTGCGCCAACGCCGAGGACCTGCGGGCGCAGAACGAGCGGGTCGTCGAGGTGAGTTGGAAGCTCACCTCCGCGTCGACGTTCCTGGTCGCCATCCAGGTCGAGGCGCTGGACCGGCACAAGCTGCTCGCCGACGTCACCCGGGTGCTCTCCGACGAGCGGGTCAACATCCTGTCCGCGACGGTCACCACCACCCGGGACAGGGTGGCGGTGAGCCGGTTCAGCTTCGAGATGGCCGACCCGAAGCACCTCGGGCACCTGCTGGCCGCGGTCCGCAAGGTCGACGGCGTCTTCGACGCCTACCGCGTCACCTCCGGCGCCTGACCACCACCCCACACCCACCGCCCCACACC